>CAZIHC010000014.1:0-17988 GCA_964538605.1 uncultured Herbinix sp.
TTAGCTACCGTTTGATGACCGAGGTAATTTACACACTAATTTGGACTTGACTTATTAAAAGAACATTAAAAAAAGTTTAAAATTACCAGAATATAAAGTATATTATTAATTGGTAAAAATGATTCTTGAATATACTGTATTTTCTCTTTGTGTGTTAAAATTTTATATAAAGCTCATAATGAATAAATAATCATTGCCTAAATGCAAAATGGTCAGTATCTAATGATGATTGTACTTTGGAAAATGAGGAGGTACTTTTATGAATGCAAAAAAAATTGCTGCCGAAAGGGCGGTTGATTATATTATGGACGGTATGATAGTAGGTTTGGGCACAGGTTCAACGGCTTATTGGGCAATCGAAAAAATAGGGGCCAAAGTACGTGAAGGTTTAAACATAAAAGCTGTTGCAACATCTCTTCGGTCGGAAGAGCAGGCAAGAAAGCTTGGCATTAATTTGATTCCGTTTTCTGAAATAGATAAAATAGATATTACGATAGACGGAGCTGATGAGGTGGATCAAGACCTTAACTTAATAAAAGGCGGCGGGGGAGCGTTACTTCGGGAAAAAATAGTAGCAGCCGAAAGCAAGCAATTGATTATTGTTGTTGATGAGAGCAAAGTGGTCAGCCAACTGGGAGCCTTTCCTTTACCGGTTGAAATTGTAAGGTACGGTTACGAAATTACGATAAGAAATCTTCGTAATCTTGGATGTGAACCTGTTTTAAGAAAAGACAACAATGATACCTATATAACAGATAACGGGAATTTTATTGTGGATTGCCATTTTAAAAAAATAGATAATCCTTCGGAACTGCATAACAAGCTCAATATGATACCGGGCGTCGTAGATAACGGTCTATTTATAAATATGGCTGCCAGAGTTATAATCGGATATAATAGTGGGGATGTAAAAGAACTAGCTTATTAAAATTAATCAACCTGTAACCAAACTTTTTACACTGTTATACTGAGAGCAAAGGGAACACCTATAGACATATAACATATAAAGCGTGAAAAGTTAATGACTCGCTTGCAATAATTAGCACAAAAAGTCGGGTATCACCTTCTTATATATGATATATGAAACTAAAGTTATTCCGGCAAGCACATGGGCGGTTTTCCCTTGCAAAGGAGCATTGCCTAAATCTTTGCAGGATGTTAATACTAAGATATGGTCGGAATGGCTGCCGGGATGTAGGGATTATAAGTTGGCAGGAAACTGTTGCGTTGAGGTATATTCCCCGCCTACAGAAAATCCGGATGATTATTATTGCGAAATTTGGTTACCGGTGGAGAAGATTTAATATTCTGAAAATTCACATTAACGAATTATAAGATAAATACATAGCAATATAATATTTACAACCTAACTTTTAAAGCTGTGAGTTGATTTCTACGACGCATCCGCCTTATCAGATGCATTTTATTTGCAAACTTCAGATAAAGGAAGGAACAACAATAATGCTTGTTACCCATGATGTTAAGGTTGCGGCAAAATTTACAAGAGTCCTGTACATAGTTGACGGAAATATAAAGGGAGAGTTTAAACTGGGCAAATATACGTCAGAGGATCAATTGAAAGAAAGAGAATATTCTTTAAATAATTGGCTTATGGAATTTGACTGGTAATAAAATTCACCTAAAAATTGATTATAATGTAATAAAGTATCAAAAAACAGGAACACTATTTTTAGTTAGTGTTCCTGTTTTTTGATTTTTATTAATTTAGTACTTAACGACTTTGCTTTTTCTTTTAAATAATTAATTTTTTACTTGGCGAACACAGCTAAGTAAGGACAGGCAATACTTTTTGTGCAAAACTTATATATTTTTACATCATTATGTTTTATTTTACACCTTTTTGTTAAATAGTAGGATTTACTTAAATAGTTTTTAGGAATAATATTAAGACACAGAAACGAAATAGCAAATTAATTGGTAGGAGGAAATGCTTTATGAAAATTAAAAAGAGATGGATGGCTCTTATATTGGTGGCTGTTATGGCTTTATCCGTAGTCGGATGTTCAAAGAACAATGACACCAATAACAATAAACCTGATAATACTCAAGGTGGTACAAATCAAACAGATACCGGAAACAATCAGGGAAGCAACGAAGAAAATGTACTCGTAGTTTATACGGCAAGAAGTGAAGAACTGAATAAAGCTGTAATTTCTGAATTTGAAAGAGCAACAGGCATAACAGTTGAATTAGTTACAGCAGGTACAGGCGAACTGCTTAAGCGTGTTGAATCGGAAAAAGACAATCCTCTTGGCGACATTTTGTGGGCAGCAGACCGTACAATGCTGGAATCGTCATCCCATTTATTTGAGAAGTATGTTTCCAAAGAAGACGGTAACATGCTTGAAGGATTTCAGAATACTACCGGATACTTTACACCTGCATTTGCAGATCCTCCTGTTTTGATTGTTAATACTGATTTAAAAGGCGATATGGAAATCAATGGGTTTGCGGATTTACTTAATCCCGAACTTAAAGGAAAGATTGCTTTCGGTGACCCGGTCAACTCAAGTTCGGCTTTCCAGGCTTTGGTTGCCATGTTATATGCCATGGGCGAAAACAATGATCCTATGTCTGATAAGGCCTGGGAATTTGTAGATAAGTTCCTTAAAAACCTTGACGGAAAAATGGCAAACAGCTCAAGCCAGGTATATAAAGGCGTAGCAGAAGGTGAATATGTAGTTGGCCTTACATGGGAAGATCCTGCAGCTAAGTACGTTAAAGAAGGTGCAAATGTTGAGGTTGTATTCCCTGAAGAAGGAACCATTTTCCCCGGAGAATCGGTACAGATAATAAAAGGTTGCAAGCATCCCGAAAATGCCAAGAAGTTTGTGGATTTCATGTTATCTGAAGAAATTCAGAACAAAGTCGGTACCGAATTAACCGTTCGTCCTCTGAGAAAAAATGCGAAGTTAGCAGATTATATGACACCTCAATCTGAAATTAAGTTATTCAGTAACTATGATGAAGGATGGGTTGCAACAAATAAACTTGAAATAACAAATAGATTTAGCGAGCATCTGGAATCTTCCATGGATTAAACTAAATAGTTTTATTTCAACAGGGCCGCTTAAGCAATGCCATGTCGACAAGATCGAGTGACTAGCAAAGTGGCCCTTAATCTTTCAAACATGATTCATTTAGAAGGAGAGTTCACAAAATGAGCGTAGCAATAAGTATTGAAAATGTTGTTAAACGTTTCGGAAAAGATACAGTTATAGACGGATTATCATTGGATATCAAACCGGGGGAATTTTTCACCTTATTGGGGCCGTCCGGTTGCGGAAAGACTACACTGCTTCGTATGATTATCGGTTTTAATACTATAGATGGCGGTCAGATTAAAATTGACGGCAAAGTAATTAATGATATTCCTGTTAACAGGAGAAATATGGGTATGGTATTCCAGAACTATGCCATATTCCCTCATATGTCGGTTAAAGATAATATTGCATTTGGCTTAAAAAACAGAAAAGTACCCAAGGATGAAATAGAAAAAAGAGTGGATGAAATTTTAAAAATCGTTAAAATAGATCATTTAAAAGACCGGATGCCGCAGAAATTGTCCGGCGGCCAGCAGCAGCGTATTGCTTTGGCAAGAGCAATTGTTATTCATCCGGAAGTTTTACTTATGGACGAACCTTTGTCCAATCTGGATGCAAAACTTCGTACGGAAATGCGCAATGCCATCAAGCAGATTCAAAAACAAGTCGGTATTACGACCGTATATGTAACACACGACCAGGAAGAAGCTCTTGCCGTATCAGACCGGATTGCGGTAATGAACGCCGGAGTAATTCAGCAGATAGATACACCCAAAAATATTTATCAGCGCCCGGCAAATATATTTGTTTCTACATTTATCGGTCTTTCCAATATATTAAACGGAGTTCTTGAAAGCAATAACAACGGAAAAGCTGTTGTACGCATAGGAAACTACAGGTTTGAAATGAAAAATATTCAAAAAAATATAAGCGGAAACTGCCCTGTCAAGATATCTGTCCGCCCGGAAGAATTTATTATTAATACCGAAACTGATGAAGGTATTCCGGTTACTGTAAAAAACAGTGTTTTCCTTGGAGTTGATACCCATTACTTCGTGGAAACTCAGGAAGGACAAGAAATAGAAGTTATACAGAACTCTGATTTGTACGAACTGATTCCTAACGGAGCAAAAATACATCTCAAAGTTCAGACCCATAAAATTAATGTATTCAATGAGGACGGAAGCAAGAGCTATATAGACAGGGAGGTTCGCTAATGAAGGGCGCAAAAAAAGTATTTAATATGTGGCAGTTAATGGCACTGGGTATTTTGGCACTGTTTTTGATATTTGTTGTGCTCCCGCTAGGCATGATATTATACAAAAGTATAATAATGAATGACGGAAGCATAAGTTTAGCTTACTTTGCCAAGTTCTTTTCCAAAAAATATTATTGGAGTACACTGGTAAACAGCTTTAAAGTAACTATTGTATCGACATTGGTTTCGGCTGTTTTGGGCCTTATTATGGCTTACTTATTAAGAAGCATTAATATAGCCGGAAGCAGATGGCTAAACATCCTGATTGTAATATCTTACTTGTCACCCCCGTTTATCGGTGCTTATGCCTGGATTCAGCTTCTTGGACGTAACGGATTTATTACAAGAATTTTAAATAGTATGCTGAATACTAAGCTGGGTGGAATATACGGATTTTCGGGTATAGTACTGGTTTTCTCCCTCCAGTCTTTCCCATTGGTTTATATGTATGTATCAGGTGCTTTAAAAAATATGGACAATTCCTTAAATGAAGCAGCAGAAAGCCTCGGTTGTTCCGTAGTTCAAAGAGTATGGAAAGTTATCGTACCTTTAGTTACTCCCACTCTGCTTGCAAGTTCGTTATTGGTATTCATGAGGGTATTTTCGGATTTCGGTACACCGATGCTTATAGGTGAAGGTTATAAAACATTTCCGGTATTATTGTACAGCCAGTTTATGGGTGAAGTAAGTACCGATGACCATTATGCGGCAGCCCTTTGTGTTATCGTAATCGGTATTACATTGATACTGTTTTTCCTGCAAAAATATATCGGAAACCGCCTTACCTATTCCATGTCGGCCCTAAAACCCATGGAACCTCAAAAAGTATCAGGTTTTAAAAACGTTATTGCCCATATATTTGTTTATTTGGTTGTATTTGTTGCGATACTGCCTCAGATAACCGTAGTAGTTACCTCTTTCCTTGAAACAAGAGGTGCCTCTTACACAGGAAAGTTTACTCTGCAAAACTATAAAAATATTCTGATGCCAAAGAATATCAATATTATAACCAATACGTACGTATTCGGAATTGTTGCTATAATTTTGGTTGTTGTATTGGGTGTTTTGATATCATATCTGACTGTCAGAAAAAAATCGGTTTTAACGACAATTATTGATACCTTGACTATGTTCCCGTATATTATTCCGGGATCGGTACTTGGTATTTCGTTCCTTTATGCTTTTAACAAGAAACCCTTACTGTTAAGCGGTACGGCAATTATAATTATTATTTCCCTGTGTATCCGCAGAATGCCTTATACGATCCGTTCAAGTACGGCAATAATAGGACAAATCCATCCCAGCATAGAAGAGGCTGCAATAAGCTTAGGGTCCTCGGAAGCAAAATCATTTATAAAAATAACGGTTCCTATGATGTTAGCCGGTGTCTTGTCCGGTGCCATCATGAGCTGGATTACACTGATAAGTGAGTTAAGTTCATCAATTATACTTTATACAAGCAAAACACAGACTTTGACCGTAGCCATATATGTAGAAGTTATCCGAAGCAATTTCGGTAATGCGGCAGCATACTCAACACTTCTTACCGCTACCAGTATTTTATCCTTGCTGTTATTCTTTAAGGTATCAGGAAATAACGACATTAGTGTATAAATGAATAAAGATATCAGATAACAATATGCCATAGTGACCAAACTATGGTATATTGTTATTGATATGATTTGATATTTTTTCTCTTTTGGATAAGAAAGGATTATATTATGGCTGCCAACCGATATAGAAACTACGTACAAAAATCTTTTTACCGCTATACTTTTTCAATCATATTCTTTCTATTTATCATGGTGTTTACATTTCTTATGATTAATATCAAATGGCTGACCGGAATTGAAGGCAAAAAAATCAATACTAAGATAGCGGAAGTTTTGGATAAGGTTGCGAAAGATTATAATGAAGGTCTTAATAGGCTGGTTTCCGACAGCCAAATCGTCAATGCCTGCACTAATAAATCCAGGGGAAGTATTACAAACGCAAACCGGTTGCTGTATGATTTTGTTAATGACAGGGAAATCCGCAGCGTATTTGTTCTTGTGGATACCGAAGGAAATATAATATGTTCAAATCTCTACAGGGACAACCGTTACATTTTCCTGCAAAGTTATCTATATAAAAACCTGGCTCAGAAAATGCTTTTTGAGCCTGAAAAAACCGTGCTGGTACCCAGCCGTTTGAACTATTCATATAATCAGACAGGAGATTTGCTTCTTGGACGGACCGTAACCGACGGGCAAAAGGTAGTAGGTTTTCTGTTCTTTGACTTGCTTGATGAGGAAATGTACGAACTTGTCCGTGATTATAATGTGGATGATGTGATTTTGACCGATCAGTTTAACAACCTTATTTTTTCTGTCGGGCGGCAGAGTGAGTATTCCATGGGAAAATATCCTGTCGGTTTTCAGTTTGATAATAAACAGGAAAATATAATAGAGCTGAACGGGAAAAAGTTTTTGATAATAAAGAGTGTTCTTGGTGCCGGCGATTTATATCTTTATACACTGGTTTCTATTAATTTTCAGCTAAGTATATTTCGTTATGCAATTTTGTTTCTTACTTTACTCGGCTTGTTAATGCTTCTCATGCTAAAACCCCTTACACTGATTATTACCAATAAGAATTTGCTTGCTATAGAAGAACTTCGAAAATCCGTATTGGAAATGGGAAAGGGCAATATGGAAGAAATTATGCGCCCGCAGGTGTTTGAAGAATTTCAGGAACTGCATGATACATTCCGGGACATGGTTTTACAGCGGGAAGAACTTCAAAAAAGAAACAGTGAACTTGTAGAGAGAAAAAGAGTAATGGAAATCAGACAGCTGAAAGAACAGATAAACCCCCATTTTATTTTTAATGTATTAGAAACCCTGCGTTATGAGGTATTGATTGACGCAAACAAGGCTTCAGAGATGATTATGGCATTTGCAAATATTATGCGCTACAGCATATATTACCAGGATGCAA
The DNA here is from genome assembly GCA_964538605.1 of uncultured Herbinix sp. Taxonomy (GTDB): domain Bacteria; phylum Bacillota; class Clostridia; order Lachnospirales; family Lachnospiraceae; genus Mobilitalea. The sequence goes on from CAZIHC010000014.1 coordinate 7,303, forward strand.
TTGTACCTCTTAAGACGGATATAGAATACGTAAAGGATTATTTAATGCTTCAAAAGATGCGTTACAACCGTCGGCTTACTTACAGTATAGAAATACCGGAGGATCTATTGGAGTGTCGTATTCCCAAATTGGTAATTCAGCCTATTGTAGAGAATGCGTTAAAACATGGTATGAAAAATGTTGAAACCATTCATGTAACAATCACAGCTTATGAGGAAAACGGCAATCTGATGCTTAAGGTTTGGGATAACGGAACTGGAATTGAAGCGGAAATAATGGAAGAACTTATTGAAGATTTGCAAAGAGAAGATTTGTCTAAGGAACATATCGGGCTTTATAATTCCCATCGTGTCGTAAGACTGATGTACGGACCGCCGTATGGGTTGAAAATAGAGAGTACTTATGGGGAAGGAACATCGGTAACAATAATCCTTCCGATAAACAGGGGGGACGAAAATGCATAAGGTATTGATTGTAGAGGACGAAGACATTATGCGCAAAGGCTTAATGTTTGTGCCAAAGTGGCAGGAAGTGGATTGTATCGTAGTAGGAGAGGCGACAAACGGATTGGACGGTTTGGAAAAAATCCGAAAATATAAGCCAGACATAGTTATTGTTGACGTAAACATGCCGGTTATGGACGGTCTTGAGATGCTGGAAAAAAGCATAGATGAATACGGATATGATGCAATAATAGTATCAGGCTATGGGGAGTTTGAATACGCAAGAAAAGGAATAAGTCTGGGAGTAACGGAATATCTGTTAAAGCCGGTTGATTACAGCAAGCTATATGATGCAATCAAAAAAATACAGGCAAAGAGAAATACGGATACGGATATACGGAATGTTATACGGCGGATTGATGTCGAGAAGAAAAAATTAGGTGTTTTAAATTTTGAAAAAACCGAAACCGGGAACAAGTATGTAGATTACATGATAAAAGCAATTCATGACCGATATCCTGAAAAAATTGCTCTTTCCGATATAAGTGAGGAATGCAAAATGTCCTGTACTTATTTAAATGTAAAATTTAAAAATGAAACCGGATATACCTTCAATGACTATTTAAACCGGTATCGGATACAAAAGGCTGTGGATTTACTAAGGGAAAATAACTATAAAGTATATGAAATTGCCGAAATGGTCGGATTTTCCGATTATAAGTATTTTATTAAGGTCTTTAAAAAATATACGGGCAGTTCCCCGGCCCGTTTTATAAGCGGAGCAAACGAAAAATAGCGTGTGTAAATTGACATGCGGAAAGGTTAACAGTTCATCCGAATACGGCTATTGCAAACGGTTATACAAAAATAACGTGTAATATAAAAATAATTTAGCAGTTGATTGCAAAAACTTTCAACTGCTTTTTATTATATTTGAAATACGACTATTTTAATTAGTACAGGCTAAACTGTATACCCAATGCAATTAAATAATCTAAATGTCATTTATGAGTTAATTAATTCTAATTAGAAACTTATAAATATATCGAAGAAATAGTGTATTATTTTTGTTGAAATTAATATTTCAAAGTAATAGAATGGTAATAACATTTAATTATAGCTTTTAAATAGGTGCTTTAAGCAACAGGATAGCAAAACGGAGTGAGAAAAATGGAAAGTAAATTGCTTAGAGAAGTAACTTTAAAAAACGGTGAAAAGTTAATACTTAGAACTCCTGTTGAGGATGATGCCGAAGCTTTGATTGAATACTGCAATCAGGTTGGAGGAGAAAGCGATAATCTTTTATTCGGTAAAAACGAATTTCATATGACGGTTGAACAGGAAAGAGAGTATATAAAAAAACTGCAAAACAATCCGAACTCTTTAATGGTTGTAGGATTAATAAATAATTCTGTGGCAAGTATAGCTCAGATAAGCTGTCTTCCCAGAAAAAGAATTGCCCATAACTGTGAGATTGCCATTTCCGTAAAAAAAGAGCATTGGAATAAGGGCGTCGGCAGTGCTGTTATGGAGGAATTAATCCGTTTTGCAAAAAACCATGAAACTATCAGAAATGTTCATCTGGGGGTTAAGGCAAGTAACAGCAAAGCAATCGGCCTGTATGAAAAGTTCGGTTTTGTAAAAGTAGGTGTCCGCAAAGATTATTTTAATGTAAACGGCGTATACGATGACCTGATTTTAATGGAATTGTATATGAATAAATGACAGGATTACTGAAGAACTATTATAAAAATGAGGTAGCCATATGAGCCTTGGAAGATTAATCGGTAAAGGAAATACAGCCGACGTATTTGAATGGGAAGATGATAAGGTACTTAAACTGTTTCATATGGGATATCCCAAAGATGCAATAGAAAAGGAATATAACAATGCTGTAGCTTTAAGGAATATGAATTTCAAAAAACCCAAGGTATATGATATGATACCCTTTGAAGAAAGATGGGGTATCATATATGAAAAAACCTTAGGTGAAACTATGCTTGATTGGCTTATAAAAACCGGTGATATGGAAAAATGCGCATTTTGTATGGCCGATTTACATAAGCAGATTTTAAGCAATAAAACTGACAAAGTACCTTATTATAAAGATTTTTTGAAAAATCATATACCAAGAACATTAAAGCCTGATAAGCAAAATGAGTTACTGCAAAGGATTGAGAGGCTGGAAGACGGAAATGACCTGTGTCACGGAGACTTTCATCCCGGTAATATTTTGATATCTGACGGGAATTTTTATGTTATAGACTTTATGAATATATGTTACGGCCCCTGTCTTTACGATATAGCAAGAACAGTTTTTCTTCTTGAGTTTTCAGAAATTCCTGATGATGCCAAAAACAATGAGCAGATTATACAGTTCAGAAAAGAACTGGCAGATTTATACCTTTCCGGAATAAATATTACCAGGGATATGATACGGGATTATTTGGAGATAGTCGGTGAAATAAGAAAAGGCGAATGTGTATAATTTTTGATTAATTAAAACTGGTATCAAATTTTATCTATTATATTGCAGGATAGCAAATGTGATAAAAGTTAGAGTCTTATGTCAGTTAAAACATAGGACTCTTTTTTTATGTATTAAACAAAATGTATTATTATAATGCCGTAAGAACAGAGCTTTTACTTGAGTTTTTACTTTATGAAGTAATTACTTTATCCGGTATTAAAATTATCGGTAAGAAAATCAGACCTTACATAATAAAGTAGTAAAAATCATTATAATCTGCTAAAATATTAATAAATGATAAATTTTTTTATCTTTTTGAATGAACAGACAAATTGAATGAAAATAACATAAGGAGCAGGCTGATGACTGAATTAAAACTTAAAATCGGATGCCATCTATCTATTTCTAAAGGTTTTGAGGCTGCGGGAAAAGACGCCCTTAAAATAGATGCCAATACATTTCAGTATTTTACCCGGAACCCCAGAGGCGGAAAGACAAAAAAGACTGATGAAGAGGATATAAAAAGATTTCTTATATTGGCAAAAGAACATGAGATTACTGCAATAATAGCCCATGCACCTTATACATTAAATCCCTGTTCGGCAAGTGACAGTACCCGTGAATTTGCCAGGATGGTAATGAAAGAAGATTTAACCAGGACGGAATATATTCCGAACAGCTTTTATAATTTTCATCCCGGAAGTCATATGGGGCAGGGAGTAGAGGCGGGAATAAAACTTATAACCGATTTGCTAAACGAACTTTTATATGAGGAAATGACCACCACGGTTTTACTGGAAACCATGGCCGGAAAAGGTTCTGAGATAGGAAAAAGCTTTGAAGAATTGGCGCAAATCATAGAGAGAATAAAGCTGCAGGATAAAGTTGGGGTTTGCCTGGATACCTGCCACGTTTATGATGCAGGGTATGATATAGTTAATGAACTTGACACAGTATTGGATGAGTTTGAGAGAATAATAGGGCTTAACCGTTTGCGGGCCGTTCATTTAAATGACAGCAAGAATGGGTTTGGCAGCGGGAAAGACCGTCATGAGAAGCTGGGTAAAGGCACTCTAGGCTTGCAGACATTTATCAACATTATAAATCATCCGAAATTAAGGCATTTGCCTTTTATTTTGGAAACCCCTAATGAACTTGACGGATATGCCGAAGAAATCAGTTTGCTTCGTAATGCATTCAGGTAATTATAAAAATTTTAAAGCTTAGTATAGCATATGGATAAAAGGGGCTAAAGGCGGCATACATTGACAGATAATAGTATCTAAAGCTTTTAACTACAGATATTCTAAAGCTTATAACAACAGATATTAGTATCTTAAGCTGTATATAGCAATAGATAATAACATCTAAATTTGTATCTGGCGATAGATAATAATATCTAAAGCCGTATACAGCATTTATATTATTATATATGAATCAAAGGGGGACGGAAGGTATGAGTTTTAAATTCAAAGATGGGTTTTCTTTAGGTGTAGCAACAGCAGCAACACAGATTGAAGGCGGTGAATGCGGTTCCAACTGGAATGACTGGTATCACAAAGGCAGAATAAAAGATAACAGCAACCCGGCACGTGCTACTGACCATTATAATTTATGGAAGCAGGATACCGATTTAATGACCGAAATGAAAATAATGCATTACCGTATGGGTATTGAGTGGGCCAGAATCTGTCCCGAAGAGGGAAAAGTTAACGAGGAAGCAATAAACCATTATCGGGAAGAACTTAAATATCTCAAAGAGAAAGGAATTTCGGTACTGCTTACGATTCACCATTTCAGCAATCCCATGTGGTTTGAGAATAAGGGCGGGTTTACGAAGAAGGAAAACTTAAAATATTTTTTGGATTTTGTAAAACTGACCGTGGAATCTTTCGGTAATCTTGTATCGGAGTATATAACAATCAACGAGCCAAATGTATATGCGACAATATCTTATTTCTACGGGGACTGGCCTCCGGGTGAAAAATCAATGAGCCAGGCTATAAATGTAATGTCGAATATGGCCATATGCCATATCAAAGCTTATGAACTTATTCATAAAATAAGAAAAGAGATGGGATTTGACGATACAAAAGTAAGCTTTGCCCATCATGTCCGGGCATTCGACCCGCAAAATCCCAAGAACCCCTGGCATCGTATATGCGCTAAACTTATGGACAGATTTTTCCAGGGAGCCCTTACATATGCCATGCTGACCGGTAACTTTAAGTGGCCTTTAAAGAAAGACAAGGATATCACTCCGGGAGAATATATAGATTTTATCGGTGTGAATTACTATACCAGAACCACGGTTTCCGGTTTCGGTGACGGAACCAAACAGGACGCCCCGAAAAACGATTTGGGATGGGAGATTTATCCTGAAGGCCTGATACGATGCTGCAAAGAGCTATATGGGATACTTAAGCGGCCTATTTATATAACCGAGAACGGAACCTGTGACAACAATGATGCCTTTCGGTGTAAGTTTATTTATGAACATTTGAAAGTTATAGCCGAATCAGATTTACCTATTAAAAGATATTATCATTGGTGCTTCTGTGACAACTTCGAATGGATAGAAGGGGAAAGTGCCCGTTTCGGCCTGGTATATGTTGATTATAATACACAGGAGCGGACGATAAAAAATTCAGGAAAGTTTTATACCCGAATGATTGAGGAAAACGGGGTAACTGATGAATTATACAGGCAGTATGTTGAGCCTGCAAAATATCATTATTAATACTTAAGGCAAATGAGGGAATATGCCAAATAAGGGAATATTAACCGGAGGAAGTTGGTTTACTATTGAATAACCGGTTGAACACATAGCCATATGGGTATATTAATTACATTTTAAGAAAAAGCTTAACCAGGATGCAGATTACGGTTAATGATTTATTAATATGGCAAATCATTATTTGTAATTTAATATACTTACTTGTGTTTTTAACTCAAATATGCATTGTAAGATATATATCAATAAATCATGTTCAAAATGATATTTACAAAGATATGACACCTTAAGGATATATAGTGTCATTTATTATAAAAATCACATATCAACTCATATAAGAGAAATTGGCATTTAAATAGTATTTGTTAAGTGCAGAATTAATTTATTATAATTATGAAAATATTTAATGAAAAGGGGAAGGAAATTGATTACGGTACATAAGACAAGTTTTCGCCTTGATACAGAAAACACAACTTATTGGTTTCGTAAAACCGCATACGGGCATCTTGAGCATGTTTATTACGGAAATTTGCTAAGTAAAGATGACGATGCCGACAGCCTGGCACAAAAACGGACAGCTCCGATAGGCACCAGTGTCTTATATGACAGGAATAATTACTTATATAGCCTTGACTCCACATGCCTGGAATGGTCCGACAATGGGCGGGGGGATTACAGGCAAAGCCCGACTGAATTTGTAATGCCTGACGGCAGTTTTGTTACAGATTTTACTTACTATGATCATGAGATTATAGAAGGCAGTGTAGGTATGGATACCTTGCCCGGTGCTTACGGTGCGGATCAGACCTTAAAAATTACACTAAAGGATAAAGCCTTTCCGGTTTTTATTGATTTATATTATTCCGTATTTGAAAAAGCTGATGTCATAACCAGAAGGGCAGTTGTAAGAAACGAAGCAGACGGACCTGTAATTATGAGGCGTATAATGAGTATGCTTCTTGATATGCCGGATGAAAACTTTTATATGTATACCCTTGATGGAGGATGGATTAAGGAAGCCCATTTACATAAGCGGCAGGTTACATACGGAACAGTTTCAAATTCGTCAATAACGGGAGCCAGCAGCAACCGCCATAACCCGGCTTTTATGCTTGCTGAAGCGGATGCCGGTGAAGACTACGGAAATGTTTATGGCTTTAACATAATATACAGCGGCAACCATTACAGCATAGTACAGAAGAACGAACGGGACTATGTCCGTATAAGCATGGGTATAAATCCTCATTGTTTTGAATGGAAACTTAATAAAGGAGAAAAATTTGAAGCACCGGAATGTGTCTTAACATTCAGCAGCCACGGCTTTAACGGAATGAGCCATCATATGCATGACTTTGTTAATGATCATATTGTACGGGGAAATTATAAGCGCAAAGAAAGGCCGGTACTGCTTAACAACTGGGAAGCCCACTTTTTTGATTTTAATGAGGATAAATTACTTAAGCTTGCCAAAGAGGCCAAAAAGCTGGGGGTTGAGTTATTTGTCCTGGACGACGGATGGTTCGGGGAAAGAAACAATGATAAAGCCGGACTTGGAGACTATAATGTTAACACAAAGAAACTTCCGAACGGTATAAAAGGCTTTGCCGATAAAATAAGAAAGCTCGGCATGGATTTCGGTTTGTGGTTTGAGCCGGAAATGGTGAACGAAGACAGTGAGCTTTACAGGAAGCATCCTGAGTATGCAGTAAAATTGCCGGGTCGGGATCCTGCTTTAGGCAGAAACCAACTGGTGCTTGATCTGTGCAAAAAAGAAGTCAGAGACTATATTGTAGAGCAGGTATCGGCCATTTTGGATGAAGCGGATATAAAGTATGTAAAATGGGACATGAACCGGCATATAGCCGAAAACTTTTCAAGTGCTTTGCAAAATCAGGGGGAATTCTATCACCGCTATATAATGGGATTATATGAAGTGCTAAACCGTATCTTTGGCCCAAGGCCTCACATTTTGCTTGAGAGCTGCTCAAGCGGAGGTAACCGTTTCGACCTGGGAATACTCTGCTACAGCCCGCAGATTTGGAGTTCGGATGATACCGACCCCATTGAAAGGCTGAAAATCCAGACAGGCTTATCATACTTTTATCCCTTGTCGGTTATGGGAGCTCATGTATCGCAGGCGCCTCATCAGCAAACTTTAAGAGTTACCCCTATATCCACCCGTTTTAATGCGGCTTGTTTTGGCTGCCTTGGATATGAGCTTGATCTAAAGTACCTGACACCGGAAGAAAAGAAGGATGTTGCCGAACAGATTGAATTTTATAAAAAGTATAGGAAGGTATTCCAATACGGAAAGTTCTACAGAGTAAAATCTTATAAAGCCAATAAGGTTATCTGGGAAGTAGTGAGTACTGACGGCAAAACCGCATTGACAGGCTTCTTTCAGACTTTGGCAAATGCGGCAGAAGGCAGCGACAGACTAAGAGTAATCGGGTTAAAGGACGGCATATACACCGTAAGAACCAGGCCGCAGCGGCTTTATATCAAGCGTTTCGGAGGGCTGGTAAAACATATAATGCCTGTGGAACTTAATCCGGACGGTTTTGTACTTTGTATGGCAAACCGCCATTACAGCATGAAAGACTGTGTAGAGGAATATAAATGTTCTTCTGAGGCTTTAAAAGCCGGAATACCTTTAAATGATCAGTTTATAGGCACTGGCTATAATGAAAAAGTGAGAATGCTTGGGGATTTCGGATCAAATATTTATATTACGGAGACTTATAACGGAAGTGATAATATTACCGAAACAGACAATAAAACAACTGGGGCCTAAAATTTAACAAAAGATAAAGGTAAAAGTATTTTCGGATGGAGGTATTTTATGAACTTTAAGGAAAAAAGAAACTTAAACCGCTATACATTCGGACTGGGTACAGTAGGACGGGATATGCAATATTCTTTGGTTAGCATGTATCTTATGGTTTATCTTACGGAAATCCTCAATTTGCCCGATTCTACCATGTGGTGGATGACCGGGGCATTGACAATACTAAGAGTTTTTGATGCGGTTAACGATCCGATAATGGGGGTTCTTGTTGACAACACAAAAAGCAAATACGGCAAGTTTAAACCGTGGATTGTTATAGGAGGTATTATCGGAGGAATACTTACAATCTTGCTCTTTTTTGACTTTGGCTTAAGGGGAACCGGTTATGTAGCATTGTTTGTAGTCCTTTATCTATTATGGGATTTTACATATGGGGCAAACGATATAGCCTATTGGTCCATGCTGCCGTCCCTTACACTCGACCAAAAAGAGAGGGAGAAAACCGGCTCTTTTGCAAGAATATGTGCAAATATTGGACTTTTTACGGTTGTAGTAGGCATATTGCCGGTAACAAAAGCATTGGGAGGAAATACCCGGGCATGGTTTATTGTCGCTATTGCCATTGTTATAATAATGTGGGCATTTTTATGCTTCACCGTATTTGGGGTAAAGGAAGACAAAAGCATACAGGTAAAGCAAGAATCTACATCATTAAAAGATATGTTTTATGTTTTATTTAAGAACGACCAGCTCTTATATACGGCAATTGCCATGGCCTTGTTTATGATCGGTTACACGACTACCACGTCTTTCGGTACATATTTTTTTAAGTATGCATATAAAAACGAAAATATGTACTCTATATTTGCAGCTATCCTTGGTGTAACCCAGTTAGTTGCTCTGACAGTATTTCCTGTATTTTCAAAAAAGTATACCCGTAAGACCCTTTATGCTTTTTCTACTGTTCTGGTTGTCGTAGGTTATATAATTTTCTTCTTTGCACCCATGGAAATGCTTTATATCGGTACGGCGGGTATATTACTGTTTTTCGGTCAGGCATTTATTCAGCTTTTGATGCTGATGTTTTTGGCAGATACGGTGGAATACGGGCAGTGGAAGCTGGGAAACCGTAATGAAAGCATTACATTTTCTGTTCAGCCCTTTATTAACAAAATCGGCGGCGCAATTGCAAGCGGTATCCAAGGGGCAACATTAATTCTTTCAGGTATAAATGCGGCAGAAACTCCGGAAGATGTTACCGAATCCGGCCTGCTTATGATGAAAATGGCAATGATGATTTTACCTCTTATATTTATTGTGATCGGGTATATTATTTACAGCAAGAAATTCAAGATTAATAAAGAGTTGTTTGACAAAATTATTGCCGACCTTACAGAACGCGGAGATATTAACAGGCAGTGAAAACCTTATGGTGTGACTGTTTTTCCTGAATCTAAATCTTTCGGACTGGTTATATTTTTTCATTTACGTGCGGTATTAGGTTTTCAATGGCTTAATACTTATAAAAGGGCTTATTTTGCATCTTTTTACAAAGATGTATCGTCTGATTATTATAAATATAAACATGATGAATAAAGGGGAGAATATTCGGGCATTGATTATTTGAAGAATTACGATAATATGAATATCGGATGTAACTTACTAATAATGAAGATATATTGAATTCAAAAAATAAAGATATAAATGCCTGGGTTGCCAGAGAAGTTAAGGCTTTAAAAGAAATAAAGAATATGCTGGCTGAAGGGGATATTAATATGTGAAAATATTTTTAGTGTATATACACATGATAATACCTTTTTATCCTTATGAAGGCCGTTGAAGATTAATCAGGTAAAATATCATAATAATATTTAATATGTAAAAAGCGTGTAAATATTTGTTGTTACATATTAAAATTTGGAAGGGGAGGCAGTCATGAAAAAGCTGTATATTAAAATCATAGCTTTAATAGCTGTTTTATCAATGATTTTTATGTTACCGGGATGTAAAAGGGTAGCTGATCAGGATGATGATGTTTTTGATCTTGATGATTTTGAAATTGCCATGAAGGATAAGGGATATAATTTTGAAGTAAAAGATGCCGATAAGTTTCTTTTTCCTGCAACAAGAAAAATAATCGAAATCAATGAAGAAGCAATAAATATTTACATATTTGACAGTGAAGAAGAGATGGAAAAAGAGGCCGGATATATTGATGAAGGAGGTGCTTCATATAATAACGAGCGTAAGG
>CAZIHC010000015.1:0-17867 GCA_964538605.1 uncultured Herbinix sp.
ATTCTAACTTATTTTAGCTGTTTTGTCTGTCTTAATTTCTGGTATCATTATAGCAAGTTTAATCATGATATATAACATTATGGAAAAATAGCAATAAAGTGTTTGATTTATACTAAAAAAATTGACATTAATAAACTTTAATGATATAGTATCGACTAGTTGTGTTTAAAAATGTCAATATATATAATTTATTAGAAGAGGGAGATTGATGAATAAAGTTAAGGAAAAATATGTTTCATTCCTTGATGAAATGATTGAAAGATATAAACGTACCTTTGAGGCTTATAATGCTGAAGGCCGAAAGGACGAAGCCGAACTGGAAAGAATTAAAGCCAATTTATATGAGTTATTCAAGGCCTTATTCATTACAGATACAAGGCAATTGGAAGGAAAAGACTTAAGCGGATACAAGGATATAAATTTATTTGCCGACTATCTGCTCAGATTTGATACCATACCGGCCAATTGGAAGAGGTTTTTGGAACAGGCCAGAGAAAACGGTGATGTTGTAAGGCAAACTGTTGAAGAAACAAAGCTTGAGATAGTGATGGAATTGAAGGACAAGCTTATATCGATGGTTAATGAAGAATTAGGGGTTAATGTATAATGGTATTTGGTTTATAATGACGTAAGTCAGGATAGCTTATACATATATATCTAAACTGGCGAGATTATATTAATATTGACCTGGAGGGATACAATGAGTTTTACGGTTTATAAGGGAAGACCTGAAGATATGGCGGGACGCCCCGATAAAGAGAAACGGGTCTATGACTTATTGGATGAACTGGGAGTAGAATATATTCGTGTCGATCATGAACCCTTGGAAACAATGGAAGCTTGCAGGGACGCCGGAGAGGCGCTGGAAGCTGATATATGCAAGAACCTGTTTTTGTGCAACAGCCAGAAGACGAAGTTTTACCTTTTAATAATGCCCGGTGATAAAAAGTTCAAGACAAAGGACCTGTCAAAACAAATCGGAAGTGCCAGACTGTCGTTTGGACCGCAGGAGGATATGGAGCGGCTGTTAAATATAAGTTCAGGATCTGTAAGCGTGATGGGATTAATGAACGACAAAGACAACCATGTCCGTCTGCTGATAGATAAGGAAGTTGTAAATAAAACTTATTTTGCATGCCATCCCTGTATCAATACATCCAGCATCCGATTTAAGACCGTTGATTTACTTGGCAAGGTACTGCCTGCTATAGGCCATGAGCCTACTTTCGTGACTTTGTAAGGGCTTTTTAATTTATAACTGTCTATATACATCCAACCGATGTTTACAGAATACAGATTGATGAATTTGTCTTTTATTTATATATGGTCGAAATAAGAACCTTCTTGACGAATGTTTCATAATATATTTTAAGAACATTAGGAAAGAAGGCTTTTTCATGGATATGTCTGATAGTAGGTTGCAACGTAACAGAAATATATTAAAAAAGAAAACACTAAAGAAAAGAAAAAAGAATCTTTCTATAAAAGAAATAAAGGAAGTTAAGGAGATTAAGGAAATAAACAAACTAAAAAAACGCAGAAAAATAAAGAAAAGCAAAGAATCAAAGGAAGTACCTGTCGTTAGTGTTGAAAAACTGGATCCTCTTGCAATACCGAAGTATGTGAATAAACTGGAGAAACCTCTTACTTTCTTTCCTCATACGGTTAAGGAAAAGGTAAAGAAAAATGGAGAACGTCGCACTCAGATACAGCACCATTACCAAATTGATATATGTCAGACAATGCAGCAGATACTGCCGCCCGGATTCCCCAAAACAAAGGTATACGGTTACGGTGGATTTGTTCATGATCCAAAAACTAATAAATTGATTTATCATGTCAGTTCACCTGGAAGTACCTTTGAGGCTAAGCGGGGTATACCGGTTGTGGTAAAATGGAGAAACCGGATTAAGGAACCGCATTTTTTGGCGGTAGATCCCACCCTGCATTGGGCTAATCCAAACGGTATGCCCATGGACCCTCCGAAACCCTGGCCGCCTTACCCGCCGGGATTTAAGGATGCCCAGTGGCCGGTACCGACGGTTACTCATCTGCACGGCTGCGAAGTGCAGTCCGACAGCGACGGACATCCGGAAGCATGGTTTACTCATGACGGCAAACATGGACCGGCTTTTGTAAGTTATACCTATACCTACCCTAACAATCAGGAGCCGGCAACATTGTGGTATCATGATCATACTTTGGGAATGACCAGGCTTAATGTTTATGCAGGCCTTGCAGGCTTTTATCTTCTTAGGGATGAAAAGGCATCCAAAAAGAAATTTTCCGAGCAAAGACTGAATCTGCCCACAGGAGATTTTGAAATTCCTTTGATTATCCAGGATAAAATGTTTAATACGGACGGATCTTTACTGTTTATAAATGAGGGAACTACTCCTGAAGAAAATCCTTATTGGTCTCCGGGCTTTTTCGGGGATGTTATTGTGGTTAACGGTAAGGTATGGCCTAATCTGGACGTGGAAAGACGACAGTATCGTTTCAGAATACTGAACGGCTCGAACTCCAGATTTTATAATCTCAGTTTTTCAAACGGTATGAAATTTACTCAGATAGGCAGTGACGGAGGATTACTAAAGTATCCCGCAGAATTACAATCCCTTTTGCTGGCACCGGGCGAACGGGCAGATATATTGGTAGACTTTTCGGGGATTGAACCGGGAACGAAAATACTCCTTTTAAATAACGCTCCGGCTCCTTATCCTTTCGGTGCCCCTCCGGATCCCGAATCGGTCGGACAGATTATGCAATTTACCGTTCCATTGGATGCGGCTAAACCCGTTAAGCCAAAAGAACTTCCCAAAGTTTTAAATTATATTCCGACTTTGTATGAAGATGTGCCAAGACGGATTTTAACTGTAAATGATATTGCGGCACCCAGCGGTATACCAACCATGATGCTTCTTAACGGACAGTTGTGGTCGGATACCGTTACCGAAACTCCTATAGTAGGTTCCACAGAGGATTGGTATATTGTAAGTTTGACCGCAGGCTCCCATCCGATACATTTACATCTGGTTCAGTTCCAGATTATCGGCCGCCATAATTTCAATGTAAATGCCTATGAAAGAGAATGGAGCAGAATTAACGGCCCGTTACCTTTGAAACATCCTCCCGTAGCAATACCTGTAGAGCCGTTTTTGGTAGGAGAACCAATCCCTCCCGCTGATAACGAAAAAGGATGGAAAGATACGGTTATAGTGCATCCCGGCCAGGTAACCAGAATCAGGGTAAGATATAGCCCACAGGACGTACCCGAAGGCTTGTCACAACCCGGTGAGAATTATTTCTCCTTTGATCCTGCTTCAGGAATAGGATATGTATGGCATTGTCATCTGCTGGATCATGAGGACAATGAAATGATGAGACCTATGAAAATAACAAGGTAATTTAATAAATAATGCCATATCCCCCTATAATTTGCCTTTTTTAGTTTCATTTTACTATAATACATGTTATCATTATACTGTAACCTAAAGGCAATAAAGGGGGATTTTTATGCCTAAAAATATATCAGGGCTAATTTTAATGATTGGTGTTATAACGGCGGTATTATTTCTTGCTTCCTGCAAATATAGAGAAGATACTTTTTCGGATGATATCGGTTTAGACATAAATAAAGTTTCGGACATTAATGATGAATCAAATAAAAAAGCAGCTTCGGGTATAAAAATTTCAAATAGTATCATTGTTAAGAATGCAGATAATTCTTCGGATGAAGATTTGATTTCAAAAGGTTATAAAACCGGTGTAACCAACCCGGGTATCTCATTTGTGCAGCAGGATTATTTTTATAAAGACACCGTTTATATAGAAATCATAAGCGATAGGCCTTGTGATATATATTACACAATGGACGGGTCGGATCCGGACAGGACAAAAGAGTTATACAGGGATAAAATAGAACTGGTTTCAGGTGACTCAACCGTATTATATTGCATTAAAGCAAAAGGCTATTATGATGACGGTACCGAAACGGAAACCATAGTGCACAGTTATTTTGTAGGCAAGGATGTTTATAACCGCTTTAATACCCTGGTATTTTCGGTTATAAGTGATCCCTATAATCTTTATGATTATGAATACGGTATTTTGGTGGAAGGAAAGCTAAGGGATGAGTTTATCAAAAACAATCCCTTTAAAATAATTGAACCTCCCGATCCTGCCAACTATAATCTTCGGGGCAGGGAAAGCGAAAGAGAAGTTTATCTGGAAGTTCTGGAACCGGACGGGACGGCGTTTGTAAGCCAAAAAGCGGGAATTCGGGTATACGGCGGCTGGTCCAGGGCAAATATTCAAAAGTCGCTTAAAATATATGCCAGAAAAGAATATGATACGGTCAACAATAAGCTTCGCTATGAATTCTTTCCCGGCAGGAAAGCTTCAAGCGGAGACGGCACAATTATTACTTCATTTAAAAGGTTGGTTCTTAGAAACTGCGGAAATGATAACGGTTTTGCTTTCATTCGGGACGAGCTGTTCCAGACCCTGGCAGGACAGGCAGGTTACATGGATTTTGAGGCGGTAAGGCCTGCCGCACTGTTTATTAACGGTGAATACAGGGGACATTTTTGGCTTCATGAGGTATACTGTGACGAATATTTTAAAGAACATTATGGTAAGTATACGGGTACGTTTGAAATTTTGGAAGGCGGAGAAACATTTAAGAAAGTTGATGAAGACGAAGACAACAGTTATGCCGTACACGATTATGAGAAGGCTTATTCATATGCCTATATGGATTTGACCGATGATAAAATTTACGGGCAATTATGCGATGTTATCGATGTTGAAAATTACCTTTCCTATTATGCATTACAGATTTTTATAGGGAATGAGGATTGGCCTCATAACAATTATAAGGTATACAGATATTATGCGGCAAAAGGGGAAGAATACCGGGAAGCGCCTTTTGACGGCAAGTGGAGATATCTTCTGCATGATCTTGACTATAGCTTTGGTATTTACGGAATGGATGCAAAATGGGATAATCTGTCGAAGTTTGTAAGCAAAACAGGGGTTTTTATGAAAGAAGCACCTTTGTTTAACCAGCTTATGCAAAGGGAAGACTGCAGAGAGTTTTTTATTAAAAAAACTCTGGATTTGATTAACGGGGCATTCTCCCCCAAAAATCTGAATAAAGTAGTTGACGAAATGAATGCTTCCCGGCTAAACGAACAGAGACGTATGTATGATGAAAGACTTGTTGCCGATTGGGTGGAATTTAACCATCTGGCGGGCCAAATAGAAAGAATTAAAAGGTATAATGCAAACAGAATTCTGTTTATATTGTCAAAATACCGGGAATTTTTTAAACTTGGCCAGATATACAGGCTTAAAGTTAATCCTGCCGAAAGCGGAGGGGTAAAAATCAACGGCATTGAAACTTATAGTGATTTTGAGGGCAGATATTTTCCCGATTATGATACGATCCTTACTCCGATTCTTCCGGCGGGAAAGGAGTTCGATTACTGGATTGTTGACGGCAGGGCCGTATATGACCAGGAACTGATAATTAATCCTTCCGTGATAGAAGGCGATGTGGTTGAAGTTTCGTGTGTATTTAAAGAAAGGCCTCATAATCCTAAGATTATCATAAGTGAGATTTGCTCCGACGGGGATAAGGACTATATAATGCTTTATAATCCTTATGAAGAAGATGTTTCTCTGCTTGGTTATTCAATTACCGATAATAAGAATGAACCGGGTAAGCTTATTTTGCCGCCAAGAATTTTAAAAAAGGGTGAATACTTAAAAATTCTTGGTGAAGAGAACAGGGAAGCTTCTTATATAAATACAGTTCGGGCAGGCTTTAATTTGACAGAAGGAGAAACAGTGGCCCTTTACCTGAACGGAGATCTGACAGACGAAGTAACAATACCGGATTTAAAAGACGGCAGCATCTATGTAAGAGATATGAAAACTATGAGATTTTATGAAGTAAGAAACCAGCAATAATAGTAAAAAACACCGCTGAGATTAGATATTTATTTTCAAATCTTAGCGGTGTTATTATATTGCAGGCTATTTTTATAGATTTAAACCGGAGCAGATAAATTTTAATAAGTTTAAACTGCTTTATTAAAAACGGCCCTGATGGTTTTTATATTACTTTATAATGGTCTTTCCGCCCATATAAGGCTGGAGAACCTTGGGAATGTTAACCGAACCGTCGGCATTTAAGTTGTTCTCCAAAAATGCTATAAGCATTCTGGGAGGAGCGGCTACTGTGTTGTTTAATGTATGAGGATAATATTTGCCGCCTTCGCCGACTACGCGGATTTTTAGCCTTCTTGCCTGGGCATCACCCAGATTGGAGCAGCTTCCTACTTCGAAATATTTTTTCTGTCTTGGCGACCATGCTTCCACGTCTATAGACTTAACTTTAAGGTCGGCCAGATCACCGGAACAGCATTCAATGGTACGAACAGGGATATCCAAAGAACGGAACAATTCTACGGTATATTGCCACATTTTATTAAACCACATCATACTGTCTTCGGGCTTACATACCACGATCATTTCCTGTTTTTCGAATTGATGAATTCTGTATACGCCTCTTTCCTCAAGACCGTGGGCACCTTTTTCTTTGCGGAAGCAAGGCGAATAGCTGGTGAGAGTCTGAGGAAGGGTTTCCTCAGGGATAATTGTATCTATAAATTTACCTATCATGGAATGTTCGCTGGTTCCGATCAGGTACAGGTCTTCCCCTTCTATCTTATACATCATGGCTTCCATTTCGGCAAAGCTCATAACGCCCGTTACAACCTCGCTTCTTATCATAAAGGGAGGAACACAGTAAGTAAAACCTTTATCTATCATGAAGTCACGGGCATAGGAAATAATAGCCGAATGGAGTCTTGCGATATCTCCCATCAGATAGTAAAAACCGTTACCTGCTACTTTTCTGGCACTGTCTAGGTCTATACCGTTTAATTTTTCCATTAAATCGATATGGTAGGGTATTTCAAAATCGGGAACAACGGGCTCACCGAATTTTTGAAGTTCGACATTTTCACTGTCATCCTTACCGATGGGAACACTGGGATCGATGATATTTGGTATAACCATCATTATCTTGGTTATTTTTTCGTTTAATTCGGCCTCTTTTTCTTCCAGTTCTTTAAGGCGGTCGGATTGCTCGGTAACTTTTTTCTTAAGTTCCATGGCTTCATCTTTTTTGCCCTGGGCCATCAGGGCTCCGATTTGCTTTGACAGGGTGTTGCGTTCGTATCTTAAATTGTCTGCTTCCTGTTTGGTTTTACGGTTTTCGATATCCAGGGCGATGACTTCATCTACCAGTTCCAGCTTATGGTCCTGAAATTTCTTTCTGATATTTTCTTTAACAATTTCAGGGTTTTCTCGAAGAAATTTTAAATCAATCATAATACTCCTCCTTGCAATTTTTTAATTACATGTACCGCTTCCTGTTTCAAATATTCAAAGGTAAAGGCAAGCGTAAAACATCAATATACATATAATATAAAATCCTTCTGCCCCAAACCAATGGGACGGAAGGATCCGCGTTGCCACCCAAATTGCCGGTTATTAAAACCGACCACTCGTCAGTACTGTAAAGGGTACCAGCCTTTGACTCATCGCCAACAGCTCCAAAAGTGGAAAGATTTGGCCCTTCACCGATTCCCACCAACCATCGGCTCTCTGAAGAAGTTCACAAATCGTAGCTTTTATCATCGCTGCTATGTCCATATTGATTTTTACCAATTATAAACCTTTTTTTTATAATTTTCAAGGGGGTGTATTCTTAATCTGTAAACCGATTATGATTTATGTTTTATTATTTGATTATTCTGTATTAAAAATCAATGCATCTTAATCTTAATAAATCAGGATTAAAATTTAATATATTACCGATTGATTATTAATCTCTTAATTTATTCATCTCTCGATTCAAATTTTGCTTTTTTGGGATCTAATTCTTTTACCTTATATTAATATATCTAAATTGCTATATGAAATGGTTCTTTTTCTTAATCGGCTATAAATAATTCACAGTTTAGATATAAAATTTAAGATTTGTATGGCATTTTAAATAATAAGCTCAAAATTCATAAATATTTTTTTATATATTTTGTTGACAAACGTTATACAGAGTGCTATGATAAACGTGTATCAAATATATTGTATCCAATATCCAAACTTACTTTAGGGAGGATACGAAGGAGTATTTAAGGAGGTAGCAAAATGATGAGAAAATCTTCAAAGTTAATGCTTATCGTTGCATTAACGTTGGTATGCAGTATGTTATTTGCTGCATGCAGTGCCCCTAAGCAGGAGAGCAGTAGCAACAAAACTGAAGATGTTGCCAAGAAAGACAAAAAAACAGAAGAGAAAAAAGATTCATCAGATTCAACATCCGGTTCTAAAGTTGTTTCAGAAATCCCTGTAAAAGGTATTGGGGCTACAGTTACAACCGAGGTTAAAGCCAATAAGCGCTATAAAATCGGTTACATAGCAAAAAATACTACAAATCCTTACATGGTAGCTCAGTCACAAGGCGTTCTGAAAGCCGGCGAAGTAATGGGATTTGAAGCTGTTACTCAGGCACCTGCAACCGCAGACAGTGTTGAGGAACAGGTTAAGATTATGGAAGATATGATTCAGCAAGGTATGGATGCAATTATTGTACACTGCGCAGATTCAAACGGTATTATGCCGGGCGTAAGAAAAGCGGAAGAAGCGGGTATTTTGGTACTTACAATCGGTACTCCTGCTGCTGAAGATACATTCTTAAGAACCGGTGTTAACTACAGGGAAACAGGAGAAGTAATAGCAGAAGAGATCGCAAAGGCACTGGATTATAAGGGTAATGTAATCATTCTTGAGGGACCTCCGGGAGCGGCCAATGCTATAGAGAGATTAGAAGGTATTAATTCGGTTCTTGCAAAATATCCCGACATAAAGATTGTTGCTTCACAGACAGCTAACTTTAAGCGTACCGAAGGTATGCAGGTTACGGAGAACTTAATCCAGAAACATACCGATGTTGACGCTATCATCGGAATGAACGATGAAAGTGCCTTGGGTGCTGTTCAGGCACTTAAAGCAGCAGGCATGAATGATGTTTTAGTAGCCGGCTTTGACGGAAGCGCTGATGCTACATCAGCTGTTGAGGCAGGAGATATGTACGTTACTTACAACACGGACCCGTACGGTTCAGGTTTTGTGGCATGTGCATTTGCGGTTCTGAATCTGAATGACGGTAGCATGCCGTCCAGCTCTTTCGTACCGTTTCCTTCGGCTGCAGACAAGCCTTTAATTACTGCAGACACAGTTAAGGAATACAAAGAAAGTATTGCTTGGTGGAAGGTTGTTCAAAATTAATTGCATAAATAGTCTGTGGCACGGCTGCTTTTGTGGCAGCCTGCCACCGGCTTTCGATTTGCCATACCAAAAGAGGTGAAATCATGGGGAAAACAATTTTGACTGCACAAAATATCACAAAAGTATTTCCCGGCATGAAAGCATTGGATAATGTGGATTTCGACCTGCAGGCAGGAGAAGTACATATTTTAGTAGGTGAGAACGGTGCAGGAAAAAGTACGTTAGCAAAAGTTATATTAGGTGCCTATAAGCAAGATGAAGGGGACGTGTTTTTTGAAGGAGAACGGTTGACATTGTCCGGAACCAAGGACGCGCTTGCTAAAGGTATAGTTGCCGTATATCAGGAATTTACACTTGTGCCTTATCTTAATGTGGCCCAGAATATTTTTCTTAATCGGGAACACAAAACTAAACTGGGCTTTATTGATCACAAGAAAATGGAAGAAGAGGCCAAGGCTCTCTTAAAATCGCTGAATTGCGAATATATAAATGTAAAAAGTCCGGTTAAAAAACTTAGTGTTGCGGAACAGCAAATGGTAGAAATAGCTAAGGCTCTATCCTATCGCCCGCGGGTAATAATTTTTGATGAACCGACATCCGCTTTGTCCGACCGTGAGGCTGAATCGCTGTTTAGTCAGATTCTTAAACTTAAAAAAGAAGGTATCGGAATAGTTTACGTTTCACATCGTATGGAAGAATTTCCTAAGATTGGTGACCGTATAACAGTATTAAGGGACGGAAAAAAGATAGCCACAATAGGAATTAACGATTGCACTAATGAAGAACTTGTAAATATGATGGTAGGCCGCGATGTGTCACAGGTTTATGTACGAACTCAAAACGACCATTCGGGTGAGGCTTTAAGAACAGAAAATTTATCGGATTATTCGGGGAAGGTAAAGAATGCCAGCATTGTTGTAAACAAAGGAGAAATTGTCGGTATAGCAGGACTGGTCGGAGCCGGCAGAACGGAACTGGCACAGCTTATTTATGGTATTAATCCAATAAAGAGCGGAAAAGTATATGTGAACGGAAATGAAGTAGAGGTGAAGTCCCCTGTCAATGCAAAAAAGCATGGTATAGGACTGGTGAGTGAGGACAGAAAGAAACAGGGTTTGGCATTGGGAGAATCTATAGCCTTAAACACTGTGTCTGTCAGCTTAAAGAAGATATTCCCGAGATTCTTTATGAATAAAAAGAAAATATATGAAACGGCCAAACAAAATGTCGAACAACTGCGTATTGCTACTACCAGTATTCATAAGCCTTGTAAGTTTCTTTCCGGCGGTAATCAGCAAAAGGTTGTATTGGCAAAATGGCTGAATTTCGATCCCCAGATATTAATTTTTGACGAACCGACCCGAGGAATTGACGTCGGTGCAAAAATGGAAATATACAAACTGATGGATCAACTGGCTGCCATGGGCAAGGCTATCATTATGATATCATCGGAACTTCCCGAGGTTATAGGTATGAGTGACAGAATTTATGTTATGCATGAAGGAAAAATAGTTGATGAATGTAAAAGGGGAGAATTTACAACCGAGCAGATTGGCAGCAAGATGCTTGGTATTGGGGTAGGAGGTACAAAGAATGAATAATATAAAGGAAAAATTAAAAGCCTTGCCTCCTGTTTCATGGATGCTCTTACTGATTATTGCAGTTTTTAGTTTGGCATCGCCGAATTACCTGTCATTATCTAATTTTCGCAATATATTGATACAGGCAACACCGCTGATGATCGTAGCGTTTGCACAGACCTGCATAGTCCTTACACAGGGGACGGATCTGTCTTTGGGAGCGCAGGTTAGTTTTGCCACAGTAATGATAGTATATCTGGCGAAAAAGGGAGTGCCCCTTTTTGCAGGCATGATTGTGGCGGTACTGCTTACGGTTTTAATCGGTTCAGTGAACGGAATTATAGTTGCAAAAGGACACATACTTCCCTTTATAGCAACTTACGGAATGCAAAATATAGTAAACAGTGTATCCCTGCTTCTTACATCCGGCTCTTCCATATATTACGCAAGCAATGTTTACAGATTTGCTGCGGAATCTACCTTTTTATTTATTCCGGTGATGGTTTGGATTGCGGCTTTGGTTTTTGTAATGGTATGGGTAGTGCTTAGAAAGACCAAATTTGGTACCAACATAGTCGGACTTGGAGGAAACAGGGAAGCCCTGTCACTGGCAGGCATAAGTCCGGCAAGAAATCTAATTAAGACATATGCTTTTGCCGGATTTATAGCCGGTATAGCAGGTGTCGTAACACTTTGCCGTGTGGAATCGGGACAACCTACGGTTGCGTCAGGCTGGGAGTTCCAGGCTGTAGCTGCTACTCTCCTTGGAGGAACGTCCTTAAGAGAAGGCAAGGGCGGCGTTACCGGTACGATTTTTGGTGTACTGCTTATTACTATAGTAAAGAACGGGTTGAATATTGTGGGTGTCAGATCGGTTTATCAGAACGCCATTATCGGAAGTATAGTTTTGGTGGCCATTTTAATTGATGCCGTAATAAAAATCCGTTCGAAGGAATAGGAGGAGAAAGATGAGTAAGTTTATTGAAGAAATCAAAAGATCCAAATCATTTTACAGCTTGATAGGTTTAATCGGATTGATCATCATATCCTCTATTATCGCCCCGAACTTCAGGACAATTAACAACATGATTACGATACTCAGACAAGCCAGTGTATTACTTATCTTAAGTTCCGGCCTGACTGCGGTTTTGCTTACGGGAAGCATGGATTTGTCTGTGGGCGCAACAGCCGGATTTATCGGTTGTATTTGTGCCAAGCTGATAAAGTCGGGGGTTCCTATTCCCATCGCTTTTATAATAGGGATAATAACCGGAGCGGTGGTAGGTTTTATAAACGGAACCCTGGCAGGAATTTTACCGAGTTTTATTGCCACCTATGCAACAAACTGGGTTATGAGCGGGCTGGCAATTATAGTTATGAACGGTGCAGTAATTTACGACCTTCCTAAGAACTTTACAAAGCTGGGAGTCGGATACATAGGCCCTATACCGGTGCTGGTTATTATAGCAGCGGTAATAGTAGTGATTTTATATATACTTCTTCAGAAAACCACATATGGAAGACAGGTTTACGCTTACGGTTCAAATGCCGAAGCGGCAAAGTATTCCGGAATGCCCATAAAAAAGATTATGAAGTCCACTTTTATGATCTGCAGTATCTGTGCGGGAATTGCAGGGATGATAATAACTGCAAGACTCAATGCTGCGGATGCGGCCATGGGTGAGGCTTACGGGCTGCAAACCGTTGCTGCTGTTGTTATCGGCGGAACGTCAATGCTCGGAGGGGAAGGCGGTGTAGGAGGAACCGTAATCGGTGCCCTGATACTTACTATTATAGTTAATGTCATGAATTTAAAAGGAGTATCGTCCTTTGCCCAGCCTATGGTTGTAGGTATTGTTATCATAGCAATGGTACTTTTTGATATTAATTCAAAAAGAAAAAAACAATTTGATTAAGGTTTATAACAGGAAGCAATTCTTTTAGTCACCATTGTTTCCTGATTTAATAAACATCAAAACAAAGAAAAGAAAGGAAGATAAAATATGGGATTAACAATAAGACCTCTTAATACAGGATTTGTCCCGACACATCCGCTGCAATATCATTATCATCATTCCTGTGCTCCTTATTTAAAAAACATACCCGACAAAAAGATACCTTTACCCGTGTTCACCTTCTTAATTGAAGGCGGAGAAAAATTGGTACTGGTTGATACAGGTATGGCATGGACCGAAAGAGCAGATAAATATCATCATCCAGGTTCATGGCAGGAGCCCGGCCAGGATATAGAATCCCAGTTGGCATCCGCAGGCTATCAGCCGTCCGATGTGGACATAGTTATTTTCACCCATCTTCACTGGGATCACATGTTCTATCTTGAGAAGTTTGATCATGCAAGGCTTATTGCTCACAGAAGAGAATATGAATTCGCTATGAATCCTATTCCTCTTTACTATAAGTCCTATGAAGCACCGGCTCTTGGAGTTACATCTCCTTTGGTAGGCCGTAAGTTTGAACTGGTAGAAGGGGAAACCGAAATAGTACCCGGTATCAGAGTATTTGAATCCTTCGGACATTCACCCGGACACCAATCCGTTGAGGTTGATACCGATGAAGGAAAATACATATGTGCCGGTGATTCAATCTTTGTATTGGGCAATTTAAATCCCATACCTGAACTGCACTACAATATCTCACCTCCGGGACGTTTCTATAATATAGTAGAGGCCTGGAAGAGCATCGAATATCAGAAGGAAAGAGCCAAAGACAGTTCGTTCCTGCTTTTAACCCATGATGTTGATTTGCTTGAAAGAATTAAAGAAACACCGGTTCTGGGTTTAAAGAAATAGTTAATTTAAAGAAGCTGCAAAACCGTATTTAATACGGTTTTGCGCTTTGTATACTTGGCGTAAAGCCCATAGGAGGTTTTTATAAAACTATATGAAAACTATAGCGATTATCGGCAGCTGTGATACAAAATACAAAGAGATCGCCTATATGCGTGAACTGATTGAAAAAGAGGGTATAAATGCGCTTGTAATAAACGTAGCGACAGGGCCGGACCGGTCTTACGGGTATGATATTTCACGGGAAGAACTGGTCAGCATTATGGGAACAGACTGGAATAATCTTGAACCAAAAACCAAAGCTTTTCTTATAACGAGAAAGCGGCTTGCAGGCTGCAAAAAGCATATGGAAATAAAGTGCCTGCGGTGGTGTGCCTGGGCGGACTGGATTTTGTCGATTTTAATGTAAAAGAATTTCCTCCAAGAATGGATGAAAGAAAATATATGATGCATAACGCCGATACGGCACATATAAAAATACTGCCGGATGAAGGAAAACAGGTAGCAGAAATTGTGGCGGAAAGGCTAAACCGGGTAGATTATCACATCCGGCTTTTAATTCCCACAGACGGTATGAGGCACAATACAAGAAAAGGGGAAGAGCTTTATAATAAAGAAGTTGATGATATAATCATCGACACCATAAAGAAAAAAGTAAATAACAAAAACGTTGAGATTATTACCGTAGAAGGTAATCTTAATACAAAAGAATGGGGAATAATAGCAGCCCGTCATATGATAGAAGAATTAAAAAATTTTGGAAGATTATAAAAAACATTGGTTCGGTTAGGAGGCGTAGCGGATGAAAACAATAGTAATCGGTTGTGACAATGCTGCTGTCGGCTTAAAAAATGTACTGATACAGCACATGAAAGAGAAGGGAATTACGGTAGAGGATGTAGGCTGTGACAGCCCAGAGGATACTACATTTTATCCTTTGATAGCAAAAAGGGTTTGCGAAAGAATTATCGAAAGCAATTATACCAAAGAGGGGGTGCTGGTCTGCGGCACCGGAATCGGTATGGCTATGACGGCCAATAAATTTAAAGGTATCAGGGCGGCAGTTTGTCATGATATATACTCTGCCGAGAGGGCAAAACTCAGCAATAACGGTAATGTTCTTTGCATGGGCGAAAGAGTTATAGGACATGAGCTGGCAAAAAAGATGCTTGACGAGTGGCTGGGGCTTACTTTCAAGGACGGAAGTTCAACCCCCAAGGTGCAGGCGATTATTGATATAGAAAATGAAAATTTCAAATAAAACTGTAATAATACAGTTTAAGTATATAAGCCGGCCGATATCTTGCAGGGCTGTATCTACATGGATTTACAAAGCTAACGGATTTTCTAAGGAGAAAGATGATGAAAAGACTGGACAAAATCTACCTCGGGACCAATACAAAGATGTACAAAAACATAAGTGATACCGTAGTGTTCTTAAAAGAACTAGGTGAGTTAACTGCCCATATTGACAGGACAACAATGGAGCTTTTTGTAATACCTTCATTTACGGCCCTTAGCGAGGCAAGAAAGACGGTTTCAGAGGATTTAATAAAACTTGGGGCACAGAATATGTGCTGGGAAGACGAAGGACAGTTTACCGGTGAGATTTCTCCCTTAATGCTTAAAGAAATAGGCATAAACATAATTGAAATCGGTCATTCGGAGCGCCGCCATGTTTTAGGTGAAACGGATGAGATGGAAAAGAAAAAGGTTTCAGCGGCATTAAAACATGGGTTCACACCGCTTTTGTGCATAGGAGAAACTCTGGAAGAAAAAAACTACGGAATCAGTGACGAAATACTTAAAATGCAGCTAAAAATTGGGCTTCATGAAGTGACAAAGGAGCAGGCAAAAAATATATGGATAGCCTATGAGCCAGTATGGGCTATAGGAGTTAACGGTATTCCGGCTGACGAAGGATATGCAAATGAAAAACACGCCGTAATCAAAGACACCCTCATTTCTTTATTTGGTAAAGAAATCGGCGGGGACATACCGGTATTATACGGCGGAAGTGTAAGTATGGCAAATGCTGAAGCACTGATAAAGGAACCGAATATAGACGGTCTGTTCATTGGAAGAAGCACATGGCAGGCAGATAACTTTTATAGGATTATACAAAAAGTTTTACCATTATTTATGGAAAAGAGGAAATTTGACGAAGGGATTTGAAAAACATGGATGATATGATAAAATTGATAGGTGAGGAATTGGTTGTTGCATGTAAAAGAGCATATAAAAGAGGTATTCAGACCGGAAGCGGCGGAAATGTCAGTGCGAGAATACCCGGTAAGGATTTAATGCTTGTAAAAGAAAGCGGAAGCTCTCTTGGCGACAGCACCGTAGAAGGTTTTGTCATAACCGATTTTGACGGCAATATGGTGCAGGGTACGGGAAAACCGACGAGAGAGGCGTTTTTGCATGGCTTTATATATAAACTATGCCCGGATGTCAATGCGATTGTCCATTTTCATGCCCCCTACGCAATCGGATGGTCATCTGTGGGAAAAGATCTTCCCAGGGTTACATGGCATTCAAAACTTAAGATAGATTCGGACATTCCCGTCATTAATATTCCATCAGCCATGGTAAGAAAAGAAGATGCTCCCCTTATAGAAGCAGTATTAAAAGAGCATCCTAAGCTTCCGGGATTTATACTTGCCGACCATGGTATTGTGGCTATGGATAAAGACCCTCTTAATGCTCTTCATACGGCAGAATTAATTGAAGAAACCGCTCAGGTGGCAATCCTAAAAGGTTTGGTAAGCAAACTAAGTTTATAAAAATTATGAACAGGATGGTAGAATAATCATGAATTTAAACATGCGCATTACAATGAATAATGTTAATTCAGATGTTATTCAGCATAACAAACTTCCTGATTTAGTTCTGGATAAACTGATGGATTGGATCATGGACGGAAAACTGCATATGGGAGAAAAGCTTAATACCGAAGAACTGGCCAGTCAACTGGGAGTCAGCCGCATGCCTATTCGCGAGGCCTTAAGCAGCCTGGAAAAGATGGGATTGGCGGAATCCATTCCCTATGTGGGGACCAGGCTGGTTAAGCTTACGCAAGAAGATGTAAGGCAGATTTATATTGCAAGACAAGCTTTGGAGCCTATGGCAGCAAGCTACGCCTGCAATAAGGTCACTGAGAAAGATATTGAACTTTTGGAAAAGATTCATGAACAGTATATGATGACCGTACGTCAGGACGAGGTACCGGCCAAAGATATATATATTCTTAACCGTTATTATCATTTCAGTATATACAGCATAAGCGGATTAACCCGTATATGTTCCATGATTGAATCGTTGTGGGACTGCCTGTCTTTCTTTAAGCTTATTTACGGACAGAAATTCATTAAAGATAAGAATGACAGGGAAAACATGATCTTAGAGCACGAAAGCTATCTGGAGGCTTTAAAAGAGAAAGATTCAGACAAACTTTACAAGCTTTTGTGGGAGAATCTGGCTAAACGTATCGAAGATATTCCTTATGATGCAACGGCATATTTTGAAGAGTAACAGACAGCTTTTTTAAGCGGATTGGAGCAAGACAAAAAATGGACCAATATTTGTTTAGTCTTCCCGAAGATATCAGGGAAAAAGAATATATCATAGCTACTTATTACATTAAAATTCATAAAGATGTCGATATTGTCAAAAAAGCGTCCTCACTTGCCGTAGGTCAGACCATAGGAACCTGGGTTCCTGTACCCGGCATTACGGATGAAATAAGGGAAAAATTTATGGGCCGGGTAGTTCAGATATACGATGTTCCGTCCGTCGATCTTTCGACTCAAGTGGAGGGTGAGGACAGGCAGTATCTGATTCAAATCGCATATCCAACTGTAAATTTTACTCCGGATTTTCCTTTGCTGATTACAGCCCTACTGGGAAACGACGCTTCTACGTCTGCCCAGGTTAAGCTTTTGGATATAGAATTTCCGAAAACATTTGTAAAGCAGTTTGCGGGGCCTAAGTTTGGTATTGAAGGAATCCGTAAAATAACCGGAGTAGAAAAAAGACCATTGCTTTTAAATATGATTAAGCCCTGTACCGGCCTAAAACCGGAAGAAGGTGCAAGAATATTTTATGAAACCGCTCT
>CAZIHC010000016.1:0-17629 GCA_964538605.1 uncultured Herbinix sp.
TCTTATCACTTCCAATTCGAATATTTGTATTCTACGGATAAAAGTCTACTAATGTATCCGAGAATTATATCGGTCTATAAATTATTCTCATTCAAATATATAAATAAAGCCTGAAAATGTCAATCATTGTTTTAATTTCGTGATCAACTCCAAAGGAGAATCTATCACATCAGCATATTCGTCAACCTGTCCAAACCCGTACCGGGCAAATATAAAAGGTATACCTGCTTCTTTAGCCGCTTTGGCATCCCCGGCCGTATCCCCGACATAAACCGGATTTTTCAAATTGTTTCTTTCAATCACCAGTTTGATATTTTCTGCTTTGGCTTTTCCGGTCCTTCCAGGGCATTCATAATCCGTAAAATATTTTTCCAGATGGGGATTAGCCTTAAAGAAGCACTCAATATAACCGTCCTGACAGTTGCTTACGATAAGAAGTTTATAATCTTTATGAAGCTCTTTTATAGCCTCTTCCATTCCATCATACATTTTGGCATTGTGTTTTGCCAGGTACTCACACTCATATTCGCAGCATTCTTTCATTATTTTTTTTGCTTTTTCTTCCGAAACACTTGTAAACAGCTTGACCGCAATATCGTCAAGAAGAAGCCCAAATAAGCTTTTTAGTTTTTCAGGTGTAATTTCATCAGTTACTTCGGGATACTTATTTCTTACAACCTCACTGAAGGCTATTGCCACCTCTTTGGTGGAATCCCATATGGTGCCGTCCATGTCAAAAATTATGCTATCGTACATTTAACTATCCTGACCTTTCTATGAAGCATTATATTTTATTAATAAATTTATAGTCTATTTATATATGTAAAAAATAATCCCATGTATGTTATAATGCCTAAAAATAAGCCCTATGTCAACCCTTCTTAAAGTATTTAAACTTGATTTTATAACTAAAAAAGACGGAACTTATGAACTTTAACGTAAAGAAATTGGGATTATTGCAAGGAAGCAGTATACACATGAAAATAAAAATACTGTTTAAAATAAAAATGGTATGCAGATAAGCATCACTTTGCATGATTACTTGGCAGGAAAATACCGCAAAATTTACTGCCAAAAAGTTACCTGTTTGATGTTTATATCCGCATACCATATATGATTATTAAACAGTCCCTTTATTATAGATAATCAGATTTACTCAAGACCGTAAAATTCTTTAGTGTCAAATTCCCAGTATGTATCCGTCAGATCATTTACCGGGAAAATTTCTGTCATAACAAGATGATTACATTCGATATCCATATTTATACTTATTTTTCCGTCTTTGGCAAATACTTTTGAATCGTATCTTAAAGGTTTAGCTGCCTCTTTAAGGATTTCAGCCTGTTTTTTGGTTAAAGTACGGGGTTTTCCGAGATTGCTCCAGGTTTGGGCCGCATTGCCGTATTTACCGCCCACAACTTTAGTTACACTAAAATATTGCGCTTTTTCTGCCGGCAGTGTTATCTCATATGATACGGGATCTAAGGTTTTTCCGTCCCTCGGATCATGATAACTCCAGCCGATAAGGCAGTATCTGCCGTCTTTATCCTTGGTAACTATAATATTTTCATCACGGTAAATCAGTTCATTACCTGCTTTGGAAAAGAATTCAAAAGTATAAAACGTAGGCTTAGGTATCATATAATTAGCTACCAGGCCGAAACCACCGTGAAATACGGCCGCCGGAATTCCTTTTTCTTCAAACACATCACTGAATGTCCAATAGGAATAGCTTTGGGCGTAATCTCCCGCCTCGCTTAAAACTCTTGCTATAAAGGCTGCATTAAACGGTGTATCATGGACAGGGCAGACCGGATCATAGGAACTGTTAAACTCCGTGATATGTAATTCCTTATCCCTGACAATATCGTACTGGTCCATAATTTCTCTTGTCAATTTTAACTCATCAATCATATATGAAGGGTCAAACATTTCCTGGTACACATAGCGGCCTACTATTTTGGGCTGTTTTGCCATATAGCAATGTCTTGTTACCATGTCTATGGGTACATTATTATCCCGGCAGAACTTAAAGAAAGAATGCAGCCAGTTTTCGGTATCCACCCCACAGATAGCAGGGCCTCCTACCTTAAGGTCCGGATCAACTTCCTTTATTGCCCGGGCCGTACACTCATATAATTTAAAGTATTCATCCATAGTGCCAGCCCAAAAACCGATATTGGGTTCATTCCATACTTCAATGGGCCACTTTATAACCTCGTCCCTGCCATACCTTTCTATTAAATGAGTTAAAGTTGCCTTTACCATATCAACCCATTTATTATAGTCGGCCGGCGGAGTAACGTTTCCCTTCCAGTAAAATATGGTCCTGTCACCGCTTGCCAAGGCTTTAGGCATAAAGCCCAGTTCAATGTAAGGCCGGATATTGTTTTCAATATAATAATCAAAAATCCGATCCAGATATGTAAAATTGTAGTAAACAAACGGCTTTCCGTCCTTTTCAATTTCCTGATATATTCCCACATCGTCGCAAAACAAGCCGTGGCCTCTGATATATGAAAAGCCTATTTTATCCTGTACAAATTTTAAATGCTCCTGATATTCTTTTTGCAAAGCCAGGCCCATACGGCCGGTACCTACACAATGGGTCACATAATTATTAAAAGGTTTGCCCTTGCTTGATAATTGCAGTTGCTTTTTCATATACAACACCTCAGAATATTATCTCTTATATTTTTATAAAATTTTTGCTTACTCTTAATACCGTATAACTCTGCCTTCCTATACGAAAAACTTTAAAATTATTTAGGAAGCAAAATAATCAATCATTATAAATATTTTTATATTTGAAAACGTATCACATTCCATGAATGTTTATTTAATGTTGCTACGGCACAGTCAGATCCCATTTTGGTAATTCCATTATTATGGGGAGCTACATTTAAAGGATTTTCAGCCGTATTGGTAGCTTTCATATCGTCATTTTCAAGAACAATATGCTCGATAAGTTTTGCATTCTTAAAATCCCGCAAATCAATTTCAAGCTCAATATCTTCTTTAAGCGAACGGTTTACCGCAAATACGGTCAGTTCTTTCTTATCTTCATTCATTACGGCTATTGTTTCAATATAAGGCACATCTTTTACCTTTTCTGTACTGTAGCTGTCGCAGCTTACCACAGGGGTTAAGGCTACTCCTCTGCCGTAGTTTGACGCATGCATGAAAGGATAGAAAATAGTTTGTGCCCAGACGCTTCCTCCGTTTTCCGTCATGATAGGGGCTATAACATTGACCAGTTGGGCAAGGCAAGCAATTTTTACTCTGTCGCAGTTCTTTAACAGAGTAATAAGGAGACATCCTACCACCAAAGCATCTTCGAAAGTATAAATATCTTCCAATTGATGAGGTGCTATCTGCCAGGGCTCCAGTTTTTTATCCGCTTCATTGCTGTGGAACCAGACATTCCATTCGTCAAAGGATAAATTTATAGTTTTATCCGAATGTTTAACAGCCTTTACATAATCACATATGGCTATTACGGACTTAATAAACTTATCCATATCCAGTGAGCAAGCTAAATAAGATTTTGTGTCATTGTCATGGTTTCCGTAATAATTATGAAGCGATATATAATCAATATAGTCATAAGTATGTTCAAGAACCGTAGCTTCCCATTTACCGAAAGTCGGCATATTAAGATGGGAACTGCCGCAGGCAACCAGTTCTATTGTAGGATCAAGCTGTCTCATGATTTTTGCCGTTTCACAGGCAATCCGGCCGTATTCCTCGGCTGTTTTGGCTCCCAACTGCCATGGGCCGTCCATTTCATTTCCCAAACACCAAACTTTGATATTGAAAGGTTCCTCAAATCCGTGGGACCTGCGTAAATCACTGTAATAAGTACCTTTGGGGAAGTTGCAGTACTCTAAAAGATTGCGGGCATCTTCAGGTCCTCTGGTACCTAGATTAACAGCCTGCATAACTTGCGAATTAGCTCTTTTTGCCCATTCCTGAAATTCACCGATACCTACTTCGTTTGTTTCAATAACGCGCCAGGCCAATTCTGCCCGTCTGGGCCTCTTTTCCTTAGGCCCGATACCGTCTTCCCATCTGTAACCTGAAACGAAATTTCCGCCCGGATAACGGACTATAGGCACATTAAGCTGTTTTACCATATCAAGAACATCTTTTCTGAAACCCATATCGTCAGCCGTGGGATGAGAAGGTTCATAAATACCGTGATATACAGCCCTTCCCAAATGCTCTATAAACGAACCATATAGCCTCTTGTCTATCTGTCCAACCTTAAAATCTTTATTTATAGTCAGTTTTGCCTTCATAATTAGTCATCCTTTCCAAGATTTGTATGATTAGTTGGGTCATTTACCTTAATATATAAAAATTTATAAATTTACCAACACATTTGCTTTTATAAACATTCTATGCCTATACGAAAATGTAAGCCTTTACCATTTAAACAGCATCTCGAGCATATCAACCGCACATTTTCTCCAAACATCCCATTCATGATATCCGGGATAGGTTCTGACTACGATATTATATCCTTCGGATGCCAGTTTATCTGCTTTAGGTTTTGCCACTTCAACCATCTCGGTTTCTTTATCACCCATTCCGACAAACAGCAAATGCATTTTATTATTAAATATTTCTGCCGATGCAAATGTTTCGGAATAATCATAATTTCCTAAAGAATCTACGCCTAAGGTTCCCTGGCTCTTGTAACTAAATCCTCCACTTAATATACCCAAAGCAGAAAATAGATCCAAATGCCCCAAAGCTGTCATTCTGGCATGGATGGAACCGAAAGATAATCCGGCTATAGCCCTGTAATTTCTGTCGTTAATAGTGCGGTATTTCTCATCAATCATCGGTACGCAGTCTTTACAAATAACTTCATCAATATCTTCAAGAATAAACCTGTCTTCACCGACTTGCTTAAAATTATATCCGCAGTTTAAGACTATAATCATTTCCTTGCATCTGCCTTCATGTATCAGGTTATCCATGATATAATTTATTTTCCCGTGCCACAACCAGCCGGTTTCGTTTTCCCCGCCACCATGCTGCAAATAAAGTACGGGATACCTCTTATCGGTATTTTTTTCATAACCCGGAGGTGTGTAAACCCAGCAGTTTCTGTACCTTCCGGTTATACTTGACTTATATATTTCCATATGCACACTGCCGTGAGGAACATCCTTTAAAAGGTAATCGGTAAAATCGGGATCCGGAATTTCAATAAAATTAACCGCATAAGATCCTCCGTATCCTACCGGCATCTGAGGATGGATAGTTTCAACCCCGTTAACAAAGTATGTATGATAATGAAAGCCCGGTCTTATGCCTTTTAAAACCGTTTTCCAGTACCCGGGCATTTCCTTGACAGGCTCAAAATCATAGTATCCGGGAAGAGAACCGCCAAAACCTTTTAATTGAACCGTCACTGCTCCCGGTGCATAAAAAGTAATTTCAACGTCACCGTTGTCAAGAATCCTAAAACCAGGCACGTTTTCAAACTCTTTAAAATGTAATCTGCCGTTCCCTCCCGGTACCCTGGCTTGATTTATAGGGTCAAAATACAGGGCATGGCTATAAAGGGACTGATTTTTAGTTAAATCTTTATTCAACATATGCTATCACCTTCTTCTTAAAATTTTGATTTATTTTAAATGGGTATATGCCATACCGTTATTCGAAACTAAAGACTTAATAATACAAAACCAACACATAAGAAGTCTTGTCTAATGAAAAGGGGTGTCACAAACACCCCTTATATTTAAATTTACCTGTATATTTTCCGGTTTTTTCATATGTTTATATGATTGAGGTTTAGATGCTTTGCGTTAAGTAATATTTTATTTGGTTATAAACATTTCAATAGCCTTTTCAAGGTCGGATGCATCCTGATTTAAGGCTTTTACCGCTTCGTTCAGTCTGGTTACAGCCTCCAATTGCTCCTGAGCCGTAGCATCAACTTCCTGCGATGAAGCGGAGATTTCTTCTGCCACAGCAGAAATACTTTCGATAGCATTCAGTGTATGTACTTTGGATTGATTAATTTCACCGATGCTGCCTGCAATCTTTTCAAGTTTGTTGGCTAAGTCGTCAACATAAAGATTAATATTGTCAAACAGTTTTACAACGTTATTCAGACGGGCCTCGGTGTTTTGTGAAATTACTTCTGCCTGCTTAACCGTATTTACCGTAGTTTGTGTTTTTACGATAATATTTTTAATAATCTCTTCTATTTCCTGTGCAGCCGCAACCGATCTGCCTGATAAATTCCTGATCTCATCGGCAACCACAGCAAAGCCTCTTCCGGCTTCACCGGCTCTGGCGGCTTCAATGGAAGCATTTAATGACAGTAAGTTCGTCTGGGCGGCTATTTCGTTTATAACAGCGATAATTTCTGTTATTACTTTCGATTCTCTTTCCAGTTCGGAAATATCCCTGATGGTTTCGTTGGTGACCCGCAAATTTTCATTTGTAGCTTTTGTAAGCTCTTCTATCACATTTATACCGTCTTTAACTATATTTCTTGTGGTTTCCGCAATCTGTTCGATTGCCAAGGTATTGTCATGGACATTATTTATTTGATTTGCCAAATCATCGCTCAGTTTTAAACACCGCTGGGTATCCTCGGCTTGCTGGACATTTCCCTGCTGAATTTCCGATATGGCCAGTGTAATATTTTTTGAAGATGTCAACAGAAATTCGGAATTTTCGGAAACCTTTCTGGCAGATTCCACAACAGTCTGCCCGACCTTGGTTGCCTTATCAATTATTGCCTTAAGGTTTGCTATCATTTCGTTAATACTTACCGACAGCACACCGAATTCGTCATTACGGATCTTATCAATTACAGCTGTCAAATTTCCTTTTGAAGCCGAAGATAAAGTACTTATCATTGTTTTTATGGCTTTACCGAATCCGTAAGCGATAAATACCCCGACAGCAACCGCCAAAACAACAGCCAGTAACACAAGTATTAATGTAACTTTCATAATTGAACCGGCCTGATTCCTAAGATACGAAGAGGGTATCATGGCGCAGACAACAGCACCGCTGTCTCCGACCTTTGAATATATTAATTCATAATCCTGATTATTGTAATCAATTGTAAGATGATTATAAGCTTCCGGACTGTTATGTATATCCTGATATTCTTTCAGACCGGTAAAATGAGCTTCCGTAGCAATTCCGTCCGCATTAATTTCCCTGCCATCCTGTGATATAAAGGCAATATAGCTGTTTTCAGGCAGGTTTAAAGTACTCATGGCTTCTGTTATGATATTCATTGATACATCGATAAAAATATATCCTATTTGCTTTGACGAAGCATTATAAAGAGGTCTTGCCAATGTAATGGCATACTTGTCTTTCGTAACATCCAAATGTTCATCTATAAAATTATGATAACCTATCCAAAGATTTGCATTCGGATGTTCATCTATCAGCTTGGCTTCCTCGGTTTCTATAAAAGCCGAATACGGATCGAAATTATCATCAAAAGAACCAAAGGTTGATATAGGTTTTCCCGTATTAGGTATGATAAAAATATTAGCTATATAGCGGTCGGAGGTAGCAATAGTTGAGACCTGACTCCTTGCTGCTTTATATGCGTTACCTTCTGCAAGAATATCTCCGGCATATTTGCCTGAATAATAATCCCTTATTTGAACATCAAACGTAAGAGAAACAGCTTTGTCTTCAATATTTTGCAATATTAAATCAAAATATTCCCCGGTTTTATCGATAGAAGAAATGGTTGCATCCGTAAATATCTGAGTAATGGCTTTAGACGAACTTATGTAAGCGCTGATGCCTAAGATAACAATAAACACTACAGGTACCAAAAAACCAAAGATTAACTTGGTGCGTATACTTCCGGTTACCTTTGAGAAGATAGAATTTAACTTAATGTTTTTAGCCTTAGTCTTCACTCTTACCCTCCGTCCTTTGTAATTTAAATACATATTTCTGTAGATGTAAATCGTTTTACTATGATGTCCTTAATTAACTAATATATAAAATTATAATATATGTCAATAATACTTGTACAACATGTATAAAATTTTATGGATTTAGTAACATTTTTAGTATTTTTTGCTCAGCTCATTTTATTATCAACAAGCTAAAATTGAAAAACGAAGGGCAAGTTTACCAGTTTTATTCCAATGTAAATGAAGCCAGGCTTGCGCTTCCCTGTCCTTTATAAGTTATATATATGGCATGAATCCCGTCCGGTATTTCTATATCTGCCGAATATTCCTTCCATACATTTGAAAATACCACCGGTATTTTACCCAGAGCCGGACCGTTCCATGAAGTTTTGATTTCGAATTCGCCTTTGCAGTAACCCCGGACTTTTATTTTTACCCGTTTAATCCCTTTGCAGTCAAAATATTTAAACCCGGCTGTTGCGGAATCTTTCATATTTGCTATATAACCCAACTCCTCATCGCCGTCCTTTCCGTCCTGGGTAATCTTAGGGAACTGATTATTCATCCAGGCCCCTGTAAAATCCGTATAGACCGATTCTTCCCTGCAAAACAGATTGCAGGCTATATAAGCATAATACTCTCCTTTTCCTATTAGAGGACCGCCGTTTGATCCGCAGGAAGTCATTTCTACCTGTGGAATTGAGCCGTCTTCCAAAAAAGTAATTTCTTCCATGCATCCCTGCCTGCTGAAATTGGTACCGTTGGTATGTCTGTGGTAAAAGACGTACCACTTGCCTTTTATTTCAATTATGCTTCCGTGGTTGTTTCCTCCGTAATACATGGGTTTATCTGCAGGTTTATAGGTACCTATGCCCATGTCACAATTGCTTACTATGGTTCCTCCAAATTTAAAACCCTTGGTGGGATGCTTGCTGGTAGCATAGCATAGCTCATGCATAAGAACCGATGAGTATATAAAATAATATGTATCTCCTTTTTTTCTTATAGAAGGGGCTTCAAAAAATTCATGTCCTTCATAACCGCTGCCTTTGCTGTAAGGCTCACTGGGCGCTATTATTACCGGAGGCTCAATAACCGTAAGCATATCGGCACTGCTTAAAACCGTTGCCATGGCTCCGCTTCTTTTCTTATCTCCAACCGGACAAAATCCTGTATAAAGATAAACTTTATCGCCCTCTACCAAAACAGCCGGATCAAATTGGGGTTCATCTCCTTCTTTTTCTCCCAACCTGACCCCGTCAGGATAACGGACATAACCGTAAAATTTATATCTTCCCGCAGGCTTATCGCATACCGCAACCGATACTACGGAACTTTTGCTGTCTACATAATAAAGATAATACCTGCCGTCAGGACCTTTTGCCACATCGGGAGCATAAAGACAAGAGTCACGGTCTTCGTTATTTTCCACATCGGTGGCCTCATAAATTACTCCCTCGTAGCGCCAGTCGGTAAGATCGTCCACCGGTGCAGACCAGCAGACATAATCGTTTAAACAGTATGCATAACCGTTAAAACGGTCATGGGATCCGAAAACATAAACTCTGTCATCAAAAACATACGGTTCACCGTCGGGAATATATTCCCATGACGGAAGATACGGATTAAATCCCTGTTTTTTCATCTTGGCACTCCTTTTTCCGAAAAAATATTTTCAATTATAATTAAATGCTGCTTACCGATTCTCTTATTATTATCTGACATGGCAATTTTATTATGGTATTATTATTGTGTATCCTGCCTTCGATCAAATTTACAAACTTTTTTGCGGCTTCTATGCCAATCGTTTTAAGTGGAATATCATTGGTCGTAAGTTTTGGCCTTAAATAATCGGAAATCACATTGTTGTCATATCCGACAACAGAGATTTCTTTTCCTATGGATATATTGTTGTCATAAAAGTAATCGTAAGCACCGGCCGCCATCAGGTCATTCATGCAAAAAATAGCCGTGACACCTTCTTTAATTAGTAATTCAGCGCATTTATACCCCGATGGCCTGTACCAGTCGCCATATTTTATCCAATCAGGATTGAATAAGATATGCTCTTCATATAAAGCCTTCTGATATCCCAAAATCCGTCCCTGGGCATGAAGGTTGCCGGCATCTCCGGAAATCACACCAATTCTTCGGTGTCCCATTGATATCAGATATTTAGTGATATCATATCCGCCTTTTTCGTCATCAAAAACGATTGAAGGTATTTGGGCCGACGTAGAAAGGCCGTACACCACAATTACCGGAATATTTAAGTTATACATTTCCAAATCTATGTAACGGCAGTGTCCCGCCACATACATTATGCCGTCCACCTTAACAGACAGCAGCTCCTGTATGGCGGGCTGTAGGACCGATTGAATTTTGTCTTTGTCTGAATACCATGTATTCTGCCATCTGTCATAAAGCCTTAGGTTTACAAGTATTGTACGATAATTGTTGTCATCACAATAAGCCATAATGGCTTCTACTATAGGCGGGGTGCTGAATAAATCCAGGTCTTCCGCAATAATACCTATTATTCTGGTTTTATTTTTTCGCATACCCTGTGCAAAGTAATTAGGTTGATATCCGGTTTCTTTTACCACTTCCAAAATCCTTTGTTTGGTTTCCTCACTGACTTTCGGTTTGCCATTAAGGACATTGGAAACCGTGCTGACCGAAACACCGCACATCCTGGCTATATCTCTTAATGTAATCATTTCGTTCAATCCTTTCATGAAGGATTAGGTAAAACGTTTTACTTATAATTATAATCAGAAACTCAATTTAATCAACTAAATTTTTTGAAAACAAAAAATATATAAAAAAAATTATAAAAAATATATAAAAATTCCATCCCGTACACAACATTATAGTGTTGATAATTGGAATGCAATGATGTAAACTAGCTATGCATAATATTTGAATGCTCAACATTTTTAATGGATTTGATACATAATGATTTTATAACTTTAGTCTATTTTAATTTAGCTCTGCTTTTAGTATTATTATTTCATTCGTTATAAAAAACCAATTTATATAAAAGTATGTTAAAATCTAATTGAAAGGTATGATGATTTATGAAGCAGATTGAAAGCTTTACCGTAGATCATTTAAGATTACTTCCCGGTGTATACGTATCCAGAAAGGACAAACTGGGAAATGAAACCATAACAACTTTTGATCTTCGCATTACAAGGCCGAATTTTGAGCCTGTTATGAATACCGGAGAGATTCATGCCATAGAACATCTGGGAGCAACTTACCTTCGAAACCACAAGGACTACGCCGATAAGACCATTTACTTTGGCCCTATGGGCTGCCGTACAGGATTTTATCTTCTACTAGGCGGAGATTATAGTTCCAGGGATATAGTACCTCTGATAATCGAAATGTTTGAGTTTATCCGTGATTATGAAGGAGAAATTCCGGGTGCTGCTCCCATAAACTGCGGCAATTATCTGGATATGAACCTGACGATAGCAAAATACTTTGCAAAAAGATACCTTGAAGAAGTTTTGTACAATATCAGTGATGAACACCTGAATTATCCGGCATAACTAAATAAATCCTATATGTGTTAAGGGAACTTAAGCCGTTTTACTGCCGATTATTTGCATGATTGTTATTCCCTTGAATATACTATAATGAGTATGTACAATGGGAGAAGCTATGGCAGAGGACGGCTTACTTCATACTGCGGAAATCCTAAAAACCGCACTGCCTTATGTAGACGTAAAGTCAAAACTTATTTTGGATTTGCTCGTTAAATTATACGAGCTTATTGCCTGCTTGCGCAATCTCAGGACAAAAGATATGGCTGCCTGTGGCTTTGAAAATACCCATGAAAAAGTAGATGCGGAAGCATTGTTAAAAAAAATCAGACCAAGCTGTAACCAAAAAGAGCGGGCTTTCGTAGATAAAATATTAAATATATTTCAGGCCAAAAGAATTTTTGAAATGTATAATACATATATGGAAGCTATGAAAGCCATGGAAGGCTTTGACGGTTTTTCAGAAAATGACAGCGGCAATGACAATACATACAACTTCATGGATAGCTTTTCTGATTTTGATTTATCGGCCATTATCGGCAATGATAATATAGATAATGATTTACATAAAGATATTAATTTAAACTCAGGAAATGATTTAGGCCCATACAATGATATTGATTTAGCTAAAGATTTTTGCTCGGACAATGGTTCTAATCCGGTAAATTCCATCACAAAAAGCAATAGTTTTATTTCAGACAATAAATTTTATAACAACGATACCTCCATTTCAGATAATGGCTATAATAAAAGCAGTATGGATTATGACAGTGTTCTTGGTGAAAATAACATTAACAACGATAAAACAACGGAAGAAAAAAGCCATGCAGACAGCAAAGAAACCGGTGGCAGCAACAGTTTGATTGAAGCACTTAAAGCCATGATACCTCCGGAGCAGATGGAAACTTTTGAAAACCTGAGAATGCTTTTTGATTCTATGTCATATGATGATAATAAGAAACCCGAATCTGATAAGGAGTGATATTGTGGCTGATACTTCCTGGAATAATAATCCCAAAATGAAGAACATAGATCCCCGAAAATTGGCAGTCCTTATGGAGTTGGTTAAAGAGGCCCAGGGAAAATCCATTGATAAATTAATCCCTCTTATAGTAAATGCCAATAAAAAGCTTCAGGCTCAAAACTTAAGCTTCACCAAAGACGAAAGCGAGATTTTGATTGAAATCCTGACTAAAAATATGTCCCCGAAAGAAAGAGCCAGGTTTGAAATGCTAAGAAAACTGATGGCAGGAAAATAAATATTTCATAATTGACTAATTACATAATGAAACTAATAAAGGGATATAGTTATATCCGTAATACACTGTTTTATCAAAAGAACATCTAACTTATTTTATACGTAATAATTTGACCCTTGATGTCCGATTATTACGCACAAAATAAACCAGATGTTCTTTTATCGGTGTATAAGGTTACATCTATATCCCTGCTTATATTATTTTTCCGTATTTTCATCCCAACTTCCGGTTCATATTACCTTGCCTAAATATTTCAAATCTTTAATTATTTTGCATTTTCTGTTTACTTTCTTCCAACTTAACCTCCCTGTACATTCTTATATATTCTCTTACATATAAAGCAAAGGATAAGGCTAAAAATGCACCGCATATAAGCAACATAACATTTACTATATTCTGATTCAGATTAGGAACAGCAACCAATACCAGCATAACGGCATAAAAGACTGTCGTAGATACCTTACCAAACCATTTTGAACCGTCAAGTTTCTTATTCTTTTTAAGCATTGCCAAACCTGCTATAAGCAGGAACAGCTGCATTAATACAAACAATATCAACAGTAAAAACATCCATTTTATTTTTACTATCAATACAAAAATTAAAGCAGCCTGAGTTAATTTGTCGGCTATCGGATCAATGAGCTTACCAAGCTCGGTAACCATATTAAAAGTTCTTGCTATAAAACCGTCCAAAAGATCGGTTATCCCCGATGCAAGAACGACAGCGGCTGCCTGAAAATATTCTCTGGTTTCCTGTGCTTTAATATACTGTACTACAAATACCGGTATCAGCAGGAAACGAATATAACATAAAATATTCGGGATGCTCCACAAATCTTTCTTGTTAAATTTTGATATAACCTTCATAATAAAATCCCCTTTACTAGTTTATGCTGCTAATTATGTCTTTATATAAATATAACATTGCAATCTGTATATTAAAAAAAGGAAATTATATGGGTTAATATGCTATTGTCTAATATCATAGCTACATTATTAAAATATTTCGTTTTATTAGTATAATTACAACTATAGTTTATATTTTAACATATTCCTTATTTTTATCAAAGGTGTTTTTTTAAAAGCAAAACATATAATTTAATTATTTAGACAAAAACAAGCCCTCCCCTTATTTTAACTGCAAGTTTTCGGGGAGGGTTTTAAATTATTTAATAACTATATTGACTATTTTACCGGGTACATAGATTTCCTTAATTATTGTACCTGATATTTTACCTGCCAGTACTTCCTTAGCTTTATTTATGGCTGTTTCTTTGGATGCATCTGCCGGTATCATAACGGTACCCCTTGTTTTTCCGTTTATTTGTACCGCTATTTCTATCTCACTGTCTTTGAGCATTTCTTCGTCATATGTCGGCCAGGTGTTCTTAAACACTGAAGTATCATGGCCCATCTGTGCCCACAATTCTTCGCTGACATGAGGAGCAAACGGAGCCAAAAGTATTATTGCCGTTTCCAATGTATCACGGTCAATACCGCCTGTTTTCTTAACTAAATCAATCATTTTGTTATTATATTCCATAAAGCCGCTTACAACCGTATTCAGACTGAAGTTCTCCAGCCTTGTGGTAATATCATGAACAAACCTGTGTCTGAGCTTAATCATTTCCTGGGTTGGCTCTACTGTTTTATCCTTGTTTTCCATAACCAGGTTGTAGAAACGGTTAAGGAAACGGTATACACCGTCAATTCCCCTGTCGTCCCATTCGGAATCCAGTTCGGGCGGTCCTACAAACAACTCATATAATCTTAATGAATCCCGGCCGTAATCCCTGACAAGATCGTCGGGTGAAACTACATTACCTTT
The DNA here is from genome assembly GCA_964538605.1 of uncultured Herbinix sp. Lineage (GTDB taxonomy): Bacteria > Bacillota > Clostridia > Lachnospirales > Lachnospiraceae > Mobilitalea. The sequence continues at coordinate 14,567 of CAZIHC010000016.1, forward strand.
GGATTTGCTCATTTTTGCCCCGTTCTTTACTATCATTCCCTGATTAAAGAGCCTTATGAAAGGTTCGTCAAAGTCTACCACTCCGATATCTTTCAGGAATTTTGTATAGAATCTGGAATATAACAGGTGCAGTACGGCATGTTCCACACCGCCGATATACATATCCACAGGTAAATACTTTTGCGCCTTTTCTTTGCTTACCAGTTCTTTGTCATTTTTGTTGTCCACATAACGCAGGAAATACCATGATGAACCTGCCCACTGAGGCATGGTGTTGGTTTCTCTCTTAGCCGGTTTTCCGCACTGAGGACAAGTGGTATTTACCCATTCATGAATATTGGCAAGGGGTGATTCACCAGTACCGGTCGGTTCATATTTTTCTACATCCGGAAGCAGCAAAGGCAGTTCTTCTTCGGGAACGGGAACGGGACCGCAGTCTTCGCAGTGAACGATAGGAATAGGCTCGCCCCAATAACGCTGACGGGAGAATACCCAGTCACGCAGCTTGTAGTTTACCGTCTTTTTACCGATTCCCATCTTCTCCAGCAAATCCGGTATCTCTTTTTTAGCGGTTTCAGAATCCATTCCGTTCCATTCACCGGAATTGATCATTATACCGGGCTCGGTATAAGCTTCATTTAGTTCAGGCACTTCTTTGCCGTCTTTTGATATAACCTGAATAATCGGAATACCGAATTTTTTAGCAAAATCAAAGTCTCTTTCATCATGGGCAGGAACACACATAATGGCACCTGTTCCGTAATCGGCAAGCACATAATCCGATATCCAGATAGGTATAGGCTTCTTGGTTAACGGGTTAATTGCATAGCTGCCGGTAAATACGCCGGTCTTTTCTTTATCCTGCATACGGTCAACCGAAGATTTCATCAAAGCTTTTTGGATATACTCTTCTACCGCTTCTTTCTGCTCAGGTTTTGTCAGTTCACTTACCATGGCATGTTCTGGAGCTAAGACCATAAATGTGGCACCGTATAAAGTATCGGGCCTTGTGGTATAAATTTTTATGGTCTTATCGCTTCCCTGTACCTCAAAGTCTACCTCGGCACCGTAACTTTTTCCGATCCAGTCTGTCTGCATCTTCTTTACTTTTTCAGGCCAATCAAGCTTATTTAAGTCTTCAAGCAGACGGTCTGCATACTTTGTTATTCTTAACATCCACTGTTTTAAATTCTTTTTTGTAACCGTAGTGCCGCAGCGTTCACACTCTCCGTTTACAACTTCTTCGTTGGCAAGTCCTGTCTTACAGGAAGGGCACCAGTTAATAGGCATTTCTTTTTGATATGCAAGACCTGCTTTAAACATTTTTACAAAGATCCACTGGGTCCATTTATAAAATTCGGGATCGGTAGTATTTACTTCCATATCCCAGTCATATATTGCGGATATATCTTCTAACTGTTTTTTAAATGTTGCAATGTTTTCCGCTGTAGATACTCTGGGATGTACACCCATTTTAATGGCATAGTTTTCTGCAGGAAGGCCAAAAGCATCCCATCCCATGGGGTGGATAATATAATAACCGTTGAGCAGCTTATACCTGCTCCAGACATCACTTATTACATAACCTCTCCAGTGTCCTACGTGAAGACCACTTCCCGACGGATAAGGGAACATATCCAGGCAATAGTATTTAGGTTTTTTTCCGTCATTGACATTGACAGGATTTTCTTCCCAGTACTTTCTCCACTTTTTCTCTATTTCCTTATGGTTATAAGGTGTTGGCATTCTTTTCTCCTCCTTAATTCTTTTCAGATAAATATTGTTTTAATATCTTTTTATCCTGATAATATAACTGTAAATTATTTTGAGTAGGTGCTTCTAAGTATTTTAAATATTTATAACAAAAAAACCTTTCATCTGCATAGAGACGAAAGGTAATTTCCGCGGTACCACTCTAATTCGCAATAATACTTATTGCGCACTTATAATCTTTAACGGGGATTAACCGTTCCGACCTACTGTAAATTCAGCCGGAAAGCTCCGAGGCGAGTTGGGAGACTGTTGCTGCTGCCTTTCACCGACCGGCAGCTCTCTGAAAGCCCATCATCTCTTAATACTCCTCTTCACAGCTTTTTTCATTATACGGTTTTGCATCTGCAGCCTCTTTTGGTCGGCTTATAATTTATCTGTTTATTTTATATTATAAATCACATACTAAAATATCACATCATAATAAAAATAAAAGATTTCATAGTAACTATTTTAATATACTTAATAAATATAGCACTACTTCCGCTTTTGTCAAGTATCTATTACTTAATATTTCCTGTACGATTAAGGTATCTCACAATTTTCAAAACACTCTTTTAAAAATGGGGCTATAATAAGATTGCACAACAGGTTCATTATTTTTTTAATACTTATTATCCTTATCACTAAGAGCGGCCTTTATTTTCTTTAATTTTCCGAAAAACGGAACTGACGCCACAATAGTTATCAGTATCTGTAATAAAAGGCAAATTATTAAACTTATTAAGTTAACCTCAAAATATATACAGGAAACAAGACCGATTATTATGGTTAAGGCCGTAATCAATAAAGTTACTTTCAACATATCCATTCTCAATACTCTTCTGCTATCTATAGACAATTTTTCAAGATCATCTTTATTTATATATAAGAGCCCAATATCACCCTTCATATCTTTAAATGATTTAGCGGTCAGGACAGAAAATAATGTAATACCGGTCACAAAAATAATTTCCGGTAATATAAAAAACTCATACATAGTCATACTGATAATCTCCCCTTATATTACATTATATTTCTTTCAGCTTTTCTTACTATTATATCAAATACATGATATTTACAAATTAAAATATGCTTAAAAAATATTAATATATTACAGATAAAAGCTTCTCAATAAACCGGAAGATTAAGTATTTGCCTATACGCAAATTAAAATGTTTATATAAATCATAAAATGAAGTATAAATAATATATTTAAAATAAAAGTCCAAACGGGGGATTAAATGAACCTTATTACTGACCTGATTAAAGAATACGGCCTTTTTGCTATTTTTTTAATAAATACAGTTAAGT
>CAZIHC010000017.1:0-17578 GCA_964538605.1 uncultured Herbinix sp.
CTGATCAGAGGCGGAAGAGTTAAGGATCTGCCCGGTACCAGATACCATATTATCAGAGGTACCCTTGATACTGCTGGCGTTGCCAACAGAAGACAGGGCCGTTCAAAATATGGTGCTAAGAGACCTAAAGACGCTAAGAAGAAATAAGTTGATAAGTAAAGTGTGTTAAGTGCCGGATTAATTTTTTATTTCCTTTTGATTTGTATTTCTGTGGGTTACAAATTATGAAGTAGAAATATTTCAAGATGGAATATAAATTAAGCTGGGCACGGACACAAAAAAGGAAAGCAATGATCTTTCATTTGTGAGTACCTGTGAATTAATTTAACTAACGAAATTATTTTCGTTAAGTATTGTTAAGGAGGGAAGAAGCGTGCCAAGAAAAGGACGTGTACCTAAAAGAGATGTTCTGGCAGATCCTGTTTACAACAATAAAGTTGTAACAAAGTTGATCAATAACGTTATGATCGACGGAAAAAAGGGTGTTGCTCAGAAAATTGTATACGGAGCTTTTGATAGGATTCAAGAAAAAACCGGAAGGGATCCCATCGAAGTGTTCGAAGAAGCTATGAATAATATCATGCCTGTACTTGAAGTTAAGGCAAGACGTATTGGTGGTGCAACCTATCAGGTTCCGGTAGAGGTAAGACCAGAAAGAAGACAGGCGCTGGCTCTGCGTTGGTTAACATTATACTCCAGAGAAAGAGGAGAAAAGACCATGCAGGAAAGACTGGCGAATGAAATTCTGGATGCTGCAAATAATACAGGTGCAGCAGTTAAGAAAAAAGAAGATATGCACAAAATGGCAGAAGCAAACAAGGCATTTGCTCATTATAGATGGTAATAGAAAAGTATCATAGCATGTTCTTCTTTAATTCTTGACAATTTGTTAAGCATTTGTATAAAGGAGAAGGTCTATTAGAATTGCATTTGGTTTATCATGATAAACTAAATCGTGGGAACATTAATCAGAAAATCGTTTATCATTCTATGCCATTATCAAGCAAGTTATAGACATGATTTGCTTGTCATGAATTAAGGAGGAATTATCTTTGGCAGAAAGACAATATCCGTTAGAAAGAACCAGAAATATCGGTATTATGGCACACATAGATGCGGGTAAGACCACACTGAGTGAACGTATCTTGTACTATACCGGTGTAAATTACAAAATAGGTGATACTCACGAAGGTACCGCTACCATGGACTGGATGGAGCAGGAACAGGAAAGAGGTATCACTATAACTTCGGCAGCGACCACATGTTTCTGGACTCAGGAAATTGAGCATAAAAAGGCTCCCGGCGCATTGCCTCACCGTATTAATATTATTGACACTCCCGGACACGTGGACTTTACCGTTGAGGTTGAACGTTCACTTCGTGTTCTGGACGGTGCGGTCGGTGTATTTTGCGCTAAGGGCGGGGTTGAGCCTCAGTCTGAAACCGTATGGCGTCAGGCCGACAAATATCATGTACCGAGAATGGCATTTGTAAATAAAATGGACATTGCCGGTGCAGATTTCTTTAATGTTATAAAAATGATAAGGGAAAGACTGGGCAAAAACCCGGTAGCTGTCCAACTTCCGATCGGTAAAGAAGATACCTTTAAAGGCCTTATTGATTTGTTTGAGATGAGAGCTTACTACTATAAGGACGATAAGGGAGAAGATATTGAAGTTACCGATATTCCGGAAGATATGAGAGATATGGCTGAAGAATACAGAGCCAAAATGATAGAAGCAATCGCCGAAACAGACGATGAGCTTACCGAAAAGTACCTGGAAGGCGAAGAAATTACTATGCAGGAACTTAAGGCGGCTTTAAGAAGAGCTACCATTGCCGTTGAAATTATTCCGGTACTTTGCGGTTCGGCTTATCGAAACAAAGGTGTTCAAAAGTTACTGGATGCCGTTATTGAATATTTACCGGCGCCTACCGATATAGCAGATGTTAAGGGTGTGGATCCGGACGGCAATGAAATTACCAGAAAATCCTCAGATGACGAACCGTTTGCAGCATTGGCATTTAAGATTATGGCCGATCCTTTTGTAGGTAAGTTGGCATTCTTCAGAGTATATTCCGGTACATTAAACTCCGGTTCATACGTGCTCAACTCCACAAAAGGCAAGAAGGAAAGAGTAGGCCGTCTTCTGCAGATGCATGCAAACAAGAGAGAAGAGCTGGAAAAAGTATATTCCGGAGACATTGCTGCTGCAGTAGGCCTTAAGTTTACAACAACAGGTGATACCCTTTGCCATGAACAGCATCCGATAATTTTAGAGTCAATGGAATTCCCTGAACCGGTTATTGAGGTATCAATCGAGCCTAAGACTAAAGCAGGACAGGATAAGATGGGTGAAGCTCTGGCTAAGCTGGCTGAAGAAGATCCGACATTCAGGGCTTATACCAACGAAGAAACCGGTCAGACAATTATTGCAGGTATGGGTGAGCTTCATCTTGATATTATCGTAGACAGACTGCTTCGTGAATTCAAGGTTGAAGCTAACGTAGGTGCTCCGCAGGTTGCTTATAAGGAGACAATCACCAAGACTGTTGAAGTTGACAGCAAATATGCAAGACAATCCGGCGGACGCGGACAATACGGTCACTGTAAAGTTCGCTTTGAGCCTATCGATCCCAACGGAGAGAAGACATTCGAGTTTTCATCTGAAGTTGTCGGAGGCGCTATTCCTAAGGAATACATTCCTGCTGTCGGTGCCGGTATAGAAGAAGCCGCAAAAGCCGGTATTCTTGGCGGATATCCTGTACTTGGTATTAAGGCAGTTGTATTTGACGGCTCATACCATGAAGTTGACTCCAGTGAAATGGCATTTAAGATTGCCGGTTCCATGGCATTTAAGGATGCTATGAGCAAAGGTGATGCTGTACTGCTTGAGCCTATTATGAGAGTAGAAGTTACGGTACCCGATGATTACATGGGTGATGTTATCGGTGATATCAACGCCCGTCGCGGTCGTATCGAAGCTACAGAAGATCTTAACGGCTCCAAGCTGATAAGGGCATATGTTCCTTTGGCAGAAATGTTCGGATATGCAACATCACTTCGTTCTCGTACACAAGGTCGTGGTGCATATTCCATGTTCTTCCATTCATATGAACAGGTGCCTAAGAATGTTCAGGAAAAAGTATTGGCAACTAAAATTAAAAAATAGGCTTGCCTGTAAATAATTTATTAAACAATTAGTATAATTTCATTTCTTAGTGCTTGAAAATATTTCTAAGTTGAAATATAATAGGGCATATGAGACAATATATAAACAAGCCGTATGAGGAGATCCCTAGAGGGAATATCCGGGCGTAAATATTTGCTTAGAAGCATTTAATAATTAAAGGAGGACGTTGTAAAATGGCTAAGGCTAAATTTGAAAGATCAAAACCGCATTGTAATATCGGTACAATAGGTCACGTTGACCACGGCAAGACAACTCTTACCGCAGCTATTACCAAGACCCTTCATGCAAGACTTGGTACCGGTGAAGAAATTCCTTTCGATAAGATCGACAAGGCTCCCGAAGAGAGAGCAAGAGGTATCACAATTTCCACTTCTCACGTTGAGTATGAGTCCAATAAGAGACACTATGCTCACGTTGACTGCCCAGGACACGCTGACTACGTTAAGAACATGATTACCGGTGCTGCTCAGATGGACGGAGCTATCCTGGTAGTTGCTGCTACTGACGGTGTTATGGCTCAGACTAAAGAGCACATTCTTCTTTCCCGTCAGGTAGGTGTTCCTTACATCGTTGTATTCATGAACAAGTGCGACATGGTAGACGATCCTGAATTATTAGATCTGGTTGAGATGGAAGTTAGAGACCTTCTTAACGAGTACGGCTTCCCTGGAGATGATACTCCTGTTATCCGTGGTTCAGCTCTCGGCGCTCTTGAAGATCCTAACAGCCAGTGGGGCGACAAGATTCTTGAGCTTATTGAAGCTGTTGACAATTGGGTTCCCGATCCTCAAAGAGAAAGTGACAAGCCTTTCCTTATGCCTGTTGAGGACGTATTCTCCATTACCGGTCGTGGAACAGTTGCTACCGGTCGTGTAGAGCGTGGTACCTTAAGAGTTTCTGAGGAAGTTGAAATCGTAGGTCTTACCGAAGAGAACCGCAAGGTTGTTGTTACCGGTATCGAAATGTTCAGAAAGCTTCTTGATGAAGCTGTTGCTGGTGACAATATCGGTGCACTTCTTCGTGGTGTTCAGAGAAATGAAATCGAAAGAGGACAGGTTCTGTGCAAACCCGGCACAGTTACTTGCCATAAGAAATTCAAGGCTCAGGTTTACGTATTGACCAAGGAAGAAGGCGGACGTCATACTCCTTTCTTCAACAATTACAGACCTCAGTTCTACTTCAGAACAACTGACGTTACCGGTGTTATCAATCTTCCTGAAGGCGTTGAGATGTGCATGCCTGGTGATAACGTAGAAATGACCATTGAGCTCATTTATCCTATCGCTATGGAACAAGGTTTAGGCTTCGCTATTCGTGAAGGCGGAAGAACCGTTGGTTCCGGTAAGGTAGCTGCTATTATTGAATAATTAGACGTAAGCGGATTAATCCTTGGGGAAATTATCATATGGTGGTTTTTCTGAGGAGAAGCGGTGATAAAAGACCATTATTTATCTGATCCGCAACAATTAAATATACTTTTGATTATTATCTAACTCCCGGTGTAAGCATGCTTATATCCGGGAGTTTTTTACAATGCAATAACTAAATTATGATTTTAAGCTATTAATAGGCTGATAAATATAAATTTATAATAAAACTGTTATTAGGCTAAATAAGTTGATAAAAAATTACGATAAATATATTAAGTAAGGGTTTGATAAGAAAATTATTTTATAAATACGATTTATTATGATATGACGTAAAATAAGACAGCTATAGCAGATTGTATACAGTATATTTATAATAGTTTACAATTAATAGAATTGAAAAAGACGAATTACGGTATTTTATGATTATAAATATATAGTACCGGTTGCTATAAAAGTTTGAAATACTTTTTGACGATTTATCTAACTTTATAAAATAACCTTTGAAAAAAACGGAAAATAAGATATAATATAATTCAGAATTTATATTAATATGTTAAATTGAGCAGACAGAAAGAGAAAATAAAAATACGGCACAAGGAAATGAAGAAATATTGCATTTTTTTCTTTTTTCTGTGAAAAATTCTAATAAGAACTTTTTACTAAAATACCAGATAAAACGTAATTTTACGGTATAGGAAAGGAGTTACAAGATGTTGAGCACCGATATAGGAATTGATTTGGGAACGGCAAGCGTATTAGTTTATATAAAAGGTAAAGGCGTTGTTCTTAGAGAACCGTCTGTTGTTGCATTTGACAGAGACACCAATAAGATTAAGGCAATCGGAGAAGAAGCAAGACTGATGCTGGGTAGAACACCCGGAAATATCGTAGCGGTAAGACCTTTAAGGCAAGGGGTAATATCCGATTATACTGTAACCGAAAAAATGTTAAAATATTTTATACAAAAAGCCGTGGGCAAACATAGATTCAGAAAGCCCAGAATCAGTGTCTGTGTACCAAGTGGTGTAACTGAGGTTGAAAAGAAAGCAGTTGAAGATGCAACATACCAGGCAGGTGCCAGGGAAGTGGCCATCATTGAAGAACCCATTGCCGCAGCAATCGGTTCAGGTATAGATATTTCAAGACCTTGTGGAAACATGATTGTAGATATAGGTGGCGGAACAACGGATATTGCTGTTATATCTCTGGGAGGCACAGTTGTAAGTACTTCTGTTAAGGTTGCCGGAGACGACTTTGACGATGCCATTGTAAGGTATATGAGAAAGAAACATAATCTTTTAATCGGTGAAAGAACCGCCGAAGAAATTAAGATAAAGATAGGTTCGGCTTACCGCAGACCCGAATCGGTATCTATGGAAGTAAGAGGAAGAAACCTGGTAACCGGCCTTCCCAAGACCATAGTTGTAACTTCAGAAGAAACCGAAGAAGCATTAAGAGAACCGACTGCACAGATTGTTGAAGCCGTTCATAGTGTTTTGGAAAAAACTCCTCCCGAATTGGCTGCTGACATAGCAGACCGTGGTATAGTATTAACCGGCGGAGGTTGCCTGTTATACGGTATAGAACAACTTATTCAGGAAAAAACGGGCATTACCACAATGACTGCTGAAGACCCCATGACTGCAGTTGCTATAGGAACAGGTAAATTTGTTGAATTTTTAAGCGGGAAAAGAGGAAAATAAGATGGTCAGAGGCCTATTTACAGCTTACACAGGAATGGCAAATGAGCAGAAAAGATTGGATATAATTGCAAACAACTTGGCAAATGCTGCTACCGTAGGCTATAAAGAAGAAAATGTAACCAATCAGGCATTTAACGATGTCCTTGCCATAAAGGTAAGGGACGCTTCCGAAGCTTATAACGACAGGCCAATCGGAAGAATGAGCCTTGGAGTAAAGCTGGGTGAAGTATACACAAACTTTTCCCAGGGATCTTTAAGACAGACAGGACAACCTTATCATCTGGCATTGGAGGGTAAAGGATTTTTTACCCTGTCTGTTACAGACAGAAACGGTAATACTACCACCAAATATACACGCAACGGCAGCTTTACAATGACAAAAGAAGGATACATTGTGGATACAGACGGGAACCGTCTTATGGGTGAAGCAGGTGAAATAGTAGTTCCTACAGATGCAATAGACATAGTTGTTGATGCAACCGGCGCTATTTATGCAGATGGTAATTATGTGGATACTGTTTTACTTACCGATTTTGAAGATTATAACTATCTGAAAAAATCGGGAGACACTATGTATGAGGCTGTAGACGGGGCTGTAACCGTGACTGCCGAAGCGAAGGTTATGCAGGGTTATACCGAGCAATCCAATGTAAATGTTGTGACAGAAATGGTTGAAATGATAGCTATAACCAGAGCATATGAAGCCAATCAGAAAGTAATTCAGTCCATTGATCAGACCCTCGATTTGGCTGCAAATTCGGTTGGTAAAGTATAATTATAATTTCAGTTTCTTACCCTAATAGGAGGAAAGTAATATGATGAGATCATTGTGGACCGCGGCATCAGGTATGACGGCCCAGCAGACAAATGTAGACATTATATCCAATAACCTGGCTAATATAAATACTACAGGCTATAAGAGAGAATCGGCAGAGTTTAAAACCCTGTTATACCAGACAATTCAGGAGAAATCCTATGACAATAACGGTGATCCTAAACCGGTTGGTATACAGGTAGGATTGGGTGTAAGAAATTCGGCAGTTACTTCTCAATATACCCAGGGAACGTTGGTAGAAACAGGCAATGATTATGATTTTGCCATAGAAGGAAAAGGATTTTTCATGGTTGCCTTGCCTGACGGAAGTGTAGGATATACCAGAAACGGATCTTTCGGGTTGGCTAACGGGCCCTTAGGTTTGACTTTGGCCGATTCTGACGGAAATCCTGTCCTTGATGTTAATGGACAACCTATAGTTATAGATGACATATATAATCCTTCGAACATTACCGTAAACGAATACGGGGAATTTTATTATAACAATGAAAACAACGAACAGATTTATATGGACATAACAATAGGGGTGGCTCAGTTTAATAATCCGGCCGGCCTTTTGAAAGTATCCGGAAGCATACTGAAAGAGACTGAAAGTTCAGGAGCGCCCAGATTGGAAATTGAGGATGAAACATTAACAAAAAGCAAACTTAGGCAAAGATACCTGGAGGGTTCCAATGTCCAGGCGGTGGATGAAATAGTTAACCTTATAGTTGCACAAAGGGCTTATGAAATGAATTCCAAGGTTATTACTGCAGCTGATCAAATGCTTCAACAGGCCAATAATCTTAGATAATTATTAAATTAAAACTGTTTTTTGAAGAATAAACGGTAAAATTTTTTAGATAGCATTATTTATAAACACTAACGCTTCCTAAAAGAAAAAAGGAGAGAAGCCGGTAATGAGTTTTTCAATAGATTCAAATATACAGTATTTTACGACAGGTAAACTGGCGGCAGGAGATATCCAGGTTAAAACACTGGAAGAAAAATTAAAATCAAAACCTGCTACCGATGATGAACTTATGGAAGTATGCAAAAGCTTTGAGGCATATTTCCTTGAGCAGGTCATGAAAGGTATGGAAAAGACAATTCCTTATGAAGAGAAAAAGAATTCATACAGAGAGTTTTTTGGTGACATGCTTTATCAGGAATATGCCAAAAGTGCCACAGAAAACCAGGGGCTAGGTCTGGCGCAGATGCTTTATGAGTCAATAAAAAGAAACGGCTAATTACATAGACAACAGTTGAATTATAGTTTTGTCAATGTCATTTTAAACATATAGCCCTTTTGGGCTATTGTTTGAAATGACATTTTTTACAAACAAATGTTTTAGGAGGTGGCCCCTATTGCTGCAACAGTAGAAGGATTTGTAGACAGGATCGTTTTTCGTAACGATGAAAACGGTTATACGATTTTTACAATAATACAAAATGAAACAGAGATTACCTGTGTCGGTTACATTACATTCATAAATGAAGGAGAATTTATTCAGGCAACGGGCGCCTTTACGGAGCATCCGGTGTACGGAGAGCAATTTCTGATGGAGTCCTATGAAATCAAAGAACCCGAAGATGCCTATTCTATAGAGTTATATCTGGGTTCCGGTGCCATTAAAGGCATCGGAAAGGTTTTGGCGTCCAGAATAGTAAAAAAGTTTGGAGACAACACTTTCAGAGTAATAATTGAAGAGCCTGAAAGACTTTCCGAGGTAAAAGGCATAAGTGAACGCATGGCTATAGACATATATCGTCAGTTTGAAGAAAAACGAGACATGAGAGATGCTATGTTGTTTCTTCAAAAATATAATATTACCGGAAATTTGGCCGTAAAGATATTTAAAGAATACGGCCGGAGGATGTACGACATAATAAGGGAAAACCCCTATAAACTGGCTGAGGATATAACCGGGATAGGATTTAAAACCGCAGATGAAATTGCAAGAAGAGTGGGTATAGAACCGAATTCGGAATTCAGAATTAAAGCAGGTATTTTGTATTTGCTTATGCAGTCCAATACCGAAGGCCATGTATATCTGCCTGAAACCGATCTTATAGCTAGAGCTAAAAGTTTGCTTTTGTCTGATGAAGAATCAATTTACCGCCAAATAACCGATTTAAATTTAGAAAAGAAAATTGTAGTGGTTGACGGTAAAGAGGGACGGTTAATTTATTCTTCCGTTTTTTATTATATGGAATTAAATGTGGCCAGGATGCTTCATGATCTTAATATAAAATATGATTATGATTTAAATGCCTTAAGTAACAGGGTGGCCCAGATTGAAGAACAGACAAAAACAGTTCTTGACGGACAGCAAAGGGCAGCGGTATTTGAGGCCGTAAGAAACGGTCTTTTGATTATAACCGGTGGGCCGGGGACAGGAAAAACTACGACCATAAATGCTATTATCAAGGTATTTGAGGCGGAAGGCATGGACATTCTTCTTGCCGCACCGACCGGCAGGGCCGCAAAAAGAATGAGTGAAGCCACCGGCTATGAAGCGAAAACTATCCACAGAATGCTGGAGCTTAGCAAACTCACACAAGGGGAAGGAAATAACTTTACATTTGAGAGGAACGAATATAATCCTTTGGAAGCTGATGTGATAATTATAGATGAGATGTCCATGGTAGATTTAGGCCTGATGCATGCACTGCTGAAAGCCATATCTGTCGGTACAAGACTGATATTGGTTGGTGACGTTAATCAGCTTCCCAGTGTCGGACCGGGAAATGTTCTGAAAGATATTATAAACTCCCATTGCTTTAATGTTGTTATGCTGACAAAAATTTTCAGACAAGCGGAAGGCAGCGACATAATTGTAAATGCCCATAAAATAAATGCGGGAGAGCAAATTAACCTTGACAATAAAAGCATGGATTTCTTCATGCTAAAAAGGGATAATTCTGCCGTAATAACTGCAGTAATTATTAATTTGGTTAAAAACAAGCTTCCGAAATACGTTAATGCCACATCTTTTGACATACAGGTACTTACTCCTATGAAAAAAGGGGAACTGGGAGTAGAAAGATTAAATAAGGCCTTGCAGGCTGCGCTTAATCCTCCTTCCGAAAATAAAAAAGAAAAAGAATACAATCAGAATGTATTTCGTGAAGGCGATAAGGTAATGCAAATAAAAAATAATTATCAACTGACCTGGGAAATAAAAAACAGCCACGGGATAACCGTTCAGACAGGTACCGGCGTATTTAACGGTGATTCGGGTATTATTAAGGATATCAATCTTTTCTCAGAAAGTTTGCTGGTGGAATTTGATGACAACAGGCTTGTGGAATACAGTTTCAGTCAGTTGGATGAGTTGGAACTGGCTTATGCCATAACAGTCCATAAGTCTCAGGGAAGTGAATATCCGGCTATTGTAATGCCGATTTTGGACGGACCAAAGCTTTTGTTTAACAGGAATATCTTATATACGGCTGTCACCAGAGCCAAACGCTGTGTTGTAATAGTCGGCAGTGATTCTATGGTAAAATTTATGATTGACAATAAGAATGAGCAAAGCCGCTATTCCAGACTTTGTGATCAGATTAAAGAGATGGCACTATAAATTAATTAGTGAAAAAATATGACAGGTAGGTTATAATATATATAGAAATTTTTAGGAACGGAGGTTATTACATTGTCTTCTATTACATCATTAGTTATAATGGCAGCCGGCATGGGGAGCAGATATGGGGGAATTAAACAACTGGAACCTGTTGGGCCAAACGGCGAAATAATTATGGATTACTCCATATATGATGCTATTGAAGCGGGATTTAACAAAGTGGTATTTATAATCCGCAAGGATTTGGAAAAAGATTTTAAAGAGGTTATCGGAAACCGAATAGAGAAACATGTGAATGTAGAGTATGTATTTCAGGAACTTAATGATTTGCCTAACGGATATAAAGTTCAGGAAGGCCGTACAAAACCCTGGGGGACAGGCCAGGCTGTCTTATGCTGTAAAAATGTAGTGAATGAACCCTTTGCGGTTATTAATGCAGACGATTATTACGGAAAGGAATCTTTCATATTAATATATAATTTCTTAAACTCGGAAAATGATCCGAATGTATATTGCATGGCAGGCTTTGTCCTTGGCAATACCTTAAGTGAAAATGGGGCCGTTACCCGCGGTATCTGTAAGACTGATAATAACGGATGGCTGGTGGATATTGTTGAAACGGGAGGAATTATAAGAGACGGAAATGTTGCCAAAGCCCGGGACAAAAATGAAAAAGAGATTACCATAGACCTTGACAGTGTGGTATCAATGAATATGTGGGGATTTAAACCCAGTCTGTTCAATGAACTTGAAAAGGGATTTGAAGAGTTCTTATCCGCACTCAAACCTGATGATGTTAAAAAAGAATATCTTCTTCCGGAAGTAGTGGGAAAATTGGTTAATTCCGGCAAAGTTAAAGTAAAAGTTCTAAAAACTACGGATCAGTGGTTTGGCGTTACTTACAAGGAAGATAAAAACTTTGTAGTTTCGTCAATCAGAAATCTTATTGATAAAGGAGTTTATCCGGCAAAACTTTTTAACAGGCAGTAAATGATATAATTAAGGTTGGTTTATATCACATGGCAATTAAGGATTTTTCATTGCTACAGGCTTTTTTAGATATGTTATATCCGGTAAGATGTCCGGTATGTGGTAATATTGTCATTCCGAAAGACAAAAATATCTGCACCCCATGTGAAAATAAGCTACAGTTCATAAGCGAGCCTCGCTGTAAAAAATGCAGTAAACCCATAGAAGATGATCTAAAAGAATATTGCATTGACTGCGAGAAAAAGGAATACCATTATGAGTATGGCTTTTCCGTATGGATTTACGATTCCGCAATTAAGAAAGCAATTATGGACTTTAAATACAGACATAAAAAAGAGTATGCGAAATATTTTATTCAGTCAGTAATTGAAAGATACGGAAGTAAAATTCTTCAACTAGCCCCGGATGCTCTTGTACCGGTACCGCTGCATAAAAGCAAATACCGTGAAAGAGGATATAATCAGGCGGAAATTTTGGCAAGAGGTATCGGAAAAGAGTTGAATATACCTGTTTTACCGGATTTATTGATAAGAAATAAGAAAACCTTACCTCAAAAGCAGTTAAGCGACAAGGAAAGGCTTAAAAATCTCAGGGAAGCTTTTGAAATTAACAAGTCTTACGATGCAAACCGGATAAGAAAACTAAACAGATTGGTGCTAGTGGACGATATTTATACCACAGGCAGTACAATTGAAGCATGTACCAACGTGTTAAAGCAAAACGGAATAAGCTGTGTTTATTTTATAACCTTATGTACCGGAAAAGGCTTTTAGAAGTCTGTATCCGAAAGCCATGAAGGGGAGGAAATTAAATGGATGTAAGAAATTGCAGAACCTGCGGAAAAATGTTTAATTACTTAAGTGGGCCTCCGTTGTGCCCCACTTGTATGAATGCGCTTGAAGAAAAATTTCAGGAAGTAAAACAATATGTATATGATCATCCGAAAGCAGAGATGCATGAAGTGTCCGAGGCATGCAATGTAAGCATAGGACAGATAAAGCAATGGATACGGGAAGAAAGACTGGCTTTTTCGGATGATTCGGTAATAGGTATAGATTGCGAAGGTTGTGGGGTCACCATAAAGACCGGAAGATTTTGCAAAGCCTGCAAGGATAAACTGGCCCGTGGGTTTCAAGAGCTCTATCCGAAGCAGGAAGAAAAGAAAAAAATCAAAGACTTCAAAGACCAGCCTAAAATGCGTTTTTTGGATCAATCAGAAAGAATTCAAAAGGACTGATATTCTTTCCCATTATTATAGGCGAACATTAATGTTCGCCGTTTTATTTTAGGATCATAAAAATTACGTAGTCTCAGGATACTATACTAAAGGACGGTTTTAGTACGTAAAATTACTTATGGTTAATTTTTAAGGCGAATACCGTCCTCTTCTATGATAATGGCACCTTCTTTATAAAGTTTGCCTATAGCCCTTTTGAATGCTTTTTTGCTCATTTGAAATTTATTTTTAACAGCTTCGGCATCAGTCTTATCATGGTAAGGCAGATAACCGCCGGCTTCTTTCAACATTTCCAATATCGTATCGGCATCATAATCCATCTGAATAAAAGATCGGTCTCTTATGCTTAAGGTTAGTTTTCCGTCAGATCGTACTTCAATAACCCTGGCCTCAACAATGTCGCCGATTTTTAAGGGTTTAAACAGTTCTTTTTTTGGAATAAGAGCCGAATACTTGTTGTCAACCGCCACAAATGCACCGAATGCGTCTATTTTGTCATAAACGATGCCCGATACCATATCTCCTTTTTTATAATTTGAATTTGTATAAAGAAGATCATATACCTTCATAGTGGCACATAGACGGCTGCTTTTATCTACATACAGGGACACAAGAACCTCATCGCCTTCTTTAACCTTTGAGGTCTGCTCCTTAAAAGGAAGCAACAGGTCTTTTGAAAGGCCCCAATCCAAAAAAGCGCCGATCTTTGTTACTTCTTTTACCTTAAGAACCGCCAGTTCACCGACAGTAAGAGGAACTTTTGATGTCGTTGCAATTTCCCTGTCTTCTGAATCTTTATAAACAAATACAGTAATTTTGTCATTTAGATTCGTACCTTCCGGTACTTCCTTTTGAGGAAGGAGAACCGTATGGCTTTTGTCCGAACCGGGTTCACATAAGTATATGCCGAAATCGGTTTTCTTACACACTTCCAAAAGCTGATATTTCCCTAATTCAATCATATTAATATTCCTTTCTTAATTCATAGATGAGCAAAAATTATTCTTAATAATAGAATGTCATATATTTCAGGTAAATATTAAACTATCTGTTTTTATTAAGGCTGATCTTATTAATAAATTTTCGGATATAATAATCTTTATTAAGCTTACTAATAATATAAATTGCTGGTATTTATTATTTTGCTTTGTTATAATATGTTTAATCAAAACGAGGGTAAAATCTAAACAATCAGACTAATTACCCTTAAGAAGAAATTCATAACCGGCTGTAAATTGATTAATACATGAGCTTAAATTCACAATACCGGGATAAAGATATATCCAAGATTACGCAGATAAGCATGCTCAAAATATCACGGCTTCAATTCCAATATTGCGAAAATGGATGAATTTAGTATAACATATTAAGATTGGATTTCAAACATTTTATCAGGAATAAAAGGAGGATTAACATGATTTATGATGTTATAATTATAGGTTCCGGACCTGCAGGACTGGCTGCGGCCATATATGCCCAAAGGGCCGAACTGAATTGCATTGTTATCGAAAAAAACGGAATTAGTGGGGGACAAATAATAAATACCTATGAAGTAGATAATTATCCGGGGACTCCGGGTATCAGCGGATTTGACCTTAGTACTAAGTTCAGAGAACACTGCGAAAAACTGAATACAAAATTTATTACCGGCGAGGTAACCGATTTTCGGCTGGACAATGATATAAAAGTAATAACATTGGATGACGGTAAGGAATATCGATCCAAAACCGTGGTTATAGCAACAGGCGGTCAACCACGTCATCTGGGAGTAGAAGGAGAAGATAAATTTTCGGGGCTGGGTGTATCATATTGCGCTACCTGTGACGGAGCCTTCTTTAAAAACAAAACGGTTGCTGTTGTCGGCGGCGGAGATGTGGCCGTTGAGGATGCTATATTTTTGTCCAGGCTATGTGAAAAAGTCTATGTAATACACAGAAGAGATCAGTTCAGGGCGGCAAAAAGCAGTGTTAACAAGCTTATGGCATTGGAAAATGTAACGATTTTATGGGATAGTGTAGTAGATAAGATAAAAGGAACGGAAACCGTAGAATCTCTTGACATAAAAAATGTAAAAACCGGAGAAATCTCTAATGTAGAAGTGGCGGGTGTCTTTATTGCGGTAGGTTATATACCAAACTCACAGATATTTAAAAATATAGTCGCCACAGATGAATACGGATACATTATAGCCGGAGAAAATTGCGAAACCAATGTTCCAGGAGTGTTTGCAGCCGGTGATATAAGGACAAAAGAGTTAAGACAAATTATAACTGCGGCATCTGACGGAGCAAATGCTATTACAGCAGTAGAAAAATATTTGAATAATAATTAATGCCGGATATTCAATATACAAATTTTTGCGGAAAGTCAAAATAGTTAAGAAAATTGCCGATTTTCCGGTTTTATTTTACATTAATTTATTGACACCAAGTATAGGGTTTGCTATAATGATTTTAAACAATGTAATAATTTTGTAACAATTTGAATTGTAGCAAATTCGATACGACAGAAAAAATAGCTATAAGCATACTTGGGAGGAATACAGATGAGAAAATGTCCGGCTTTGAAAGCTGCTGTATTGGCAGTATCGGCCATAGTATTTTTGTTAATTCCAAAAGATAAAGCATACGCCGAGCAGCCGACATTGGTTGATTTGGGTGTAGCCGGAATATCAAAAACCTTGAATGACGTTTTTGCATGCGGAGATAATTCGGTTACAGATAAAATCACAGAAATATACAAGACTGAGATATATTCTCCTTATGCGAATTTGGGTATTTCGATAGCTGCAAACTATGTTAATATAAGAAGCCAACCGTCTACCGAAAGTGAAATAGTCGGTAAGTTATACAAAGGAAGTGCGGCCGATATTATGGAATGGCTGCCGGGAGATTGGGTTAAAATAATATCCGGTGATGTGACAGGTTATATTGCTGCCAATTATCTTGCAGTCGGAAAAAGTGCGGAAGGATTGATAGACAAGTATGCTGAAAAATATGCTACGGTAGTTAATACCCAAACTTTAAGGGTTCGTGAAGAACCCAGCAAAGAATCAAGAACCTTGGAATTGATTCCTTTGGGTGAGCGGTATCCTGTTTTGGAAGAGACCGAAGAATGGGCAAAGATACTTATAACTTCCGACGAGTACGGTAATGACTTAACAGGATATGTACATAAGGATTATGTAGAGATAGAAGTAATATTTAAGAAAGCCATTTCTGTAGAGGAAGAGCAAAGGTTAATCCGTATGCAGCAGGAAGCCGAAAGGGCGGAAGCTGAAAGACTGCAGCGGCTGGCGGAAGAAGAAGAGAGAAGACGTCAAGAAGAAGCAAGAAGACAGGA
Organism: uncultured Herbinix sp.; assembly: GCA_964538605.1. Classification (GTDB taxonomy): domain Bacteria; phylum Bacillota; class Clostridia; order Lachnospirales; family Lachnospiraceae; genus Mobilitalea. Next base: position 16,238 of record CAZIHC010000017.1, read on the forward strand.
AGAAGCAAGAAAGGCTGCTGAGCAGAAGAAAAATGAACAGAAGCAGAATAATGAAGAAAAAACAACCGTAAATATCGGCAATGTAAGTCAGCTTCGGAAGGAAATAGTTAATTATGCCCTTAAATTTGTAGGCAACCGTTATGTATATGGCGGCAACAGTCTTACAAACGGAACGGACTGCTCCGGATTTGTTAAATTAGTCTTTGCAAAATTCGGAATATCCCTTGAAAGACAGTCAAGGCAGCAGGCAAAACAAGGACGTAAAATAAGCGAAGGGGAACTTAAGCCCGGAGATTTGATCTTTTATGCCAGAAATAAGGTTGTAAACCATGTTGCCTTATATATCGGTGACGGGAAAATAGTACATGCGGCAAATTCAAGACAAGGAATTATAATTTCTAAATATAATTACAGAGAAATTCATACTATAAGGAATGTTATTGATTAAGTAAAGTAATATATAGGCTGTCCTGGATTTAAAAAATCAGGACAGCCTTATTAATTGCAGTAATTCAGGGTGTTATTTCGCAAAAAATCTTGGAAAATAATTCAATCTGTGCTATTATTATATTGTGATATCCGTATTATTTGCTATATCTTTGCTTTTAAAAGGGGTGTGCCTGTGGATAAGCAACAAATAAAAGAAAGAAGAAGGTATAAAAGACTGCCTATTGAGCTAAAACTGGAAGTAGACGAGATTTTTAAACAAGATAACATTGTATTAAAGAATTTAGGGGTTTCTATTAATGTTTATGATATTTCCAAAAGCGGGATTGGTTTTGTAAGCGAAGCTGTTTTACCCGTAGGATATTATTTTAGGGGGACTATAAATTTTAGTAACGGGGATTTCTTTCGTGTTGTAATGCGGATTGTAAGAACACAGAAGGTGGAAGAAAATTTATATGCTTATGGAGCAGAATTTGTAGGGCTTGCACCTTTTCTGGCAGACAAAGTTGATAAATATGAAAAAAGCTTAATGTCATGATATACAGTTAATTAATAAATAATGATTATAGAAGCTGTTCTAATTGATCTGTCATTTAGGACGGCTTTTTTTATTATAAACGAAAATGCTGGGGTTGTGAAATAACTGTTTCACAAACCTCATCATTTGAATAGAACCTTTATTTATATAAAAACCTGTCAAATGGGCTGTTGTTTAAAAAATGAAAACACTATCAAAATTAAATAGTGGTATTTGCAATAAAATTTATTAACTTTCATAAAGTTTTGAAAATTGATTAAATTAGAGAAATTTTAATTTGAAATAAGATTAAAAAAAACATTAATGAGCTAATTGCGATGTACGCAGAACCTAGATATGTAAATAATAGAGAGTGG
>CAZIHC010000018.1:0-17522 GCA_964538605.1 uncultured Herbinix sp.
GCATTTCCGTTTTTATTTATTTAATTTTGTAACACATGTATTGTAAACCTACAAATTTTAAAATTTTTATTTTCCGTCTTAAACCCCATATAATACCGGGGTCGGCTAAAACCTCCCCCGGTACTTAAGCTAAAATATTTAATTACAGTAATATATATTTCAAAATAAATAATACAGTCAATACATACATTAAGACACTAATCTTTTTCTCTTTTGCCTTTCCTGCAATCAGGTTGATAACAACGTAAGAAATGATACCAAAGCAGATACCTTCGGAAATGCTGTACATAAACGGCATAGCTATAATGCACAGGAATGCAGGAATAGCTTCTGTCATATCTTCAAAGTTAACCTTAACAATAGAAGTAATCATATAGAAACCTACTACTATCAAGGCAGGTGCTGTTGCAAATGAAGGAATAGCAAGGAATATAGGTGATAAAATGATTGAAACAGCAAACAATATAGCTACTACAAATGATGTAAGCCCGGTCCTGCCGCCTTCGGAAACACCTGTAGCACTTTCAACATAAGTAGTTACGGTTGAAGTTCCAAGTGATGCTCCTACAACTGTTCCGACTGCATCAGCCATTAATGCACCTTTAATACGAGGAAGCTTTCCGTCCTTGTCCAGCATGTCGGCTTTGGAAGCAACACCGATTAATGTTCCAAGTGTATCAAACACGTCAACAAATAAGAAAGCAAACATAACTGCCAAAAAGTCAAGTGAGAATATACCTGAAAAATCCATCTTAAATGCCACGTCTTTTAATGCGGACAACTGAATACCGCCAGAGAAATCAGGCAGTAAGGAATAAAATCCTGCTGATGCATCAACTACATAAAGTCCAGTAAGCTGGCATACGATTCCTAAAATCCAAGTTGCCAGTATTCCTAATAAAATACCGCCCTTAACTTTTTTAATCAATAATATTGCAGTAATAATTATACCTAAAAGAGTAAGAACGATAGTAACATTTTCGGTTCTTGTTACTCCTTCAGCGGTAAATGAATGGAACTGAACCAAAGTTGCGGAATTATCTTTAACAATACCTGAATTCTGAAGGCCTATAAATGTAATAAACAAACCTATACCGGCACTTACCGCATATTTTAATGTCATAGGGATTGCGTTAAAGATAGCTTCACGAACATTTGTTAAAGATAACAGAATAAAGATTATACCTTCGATAAACACTGCTGCCAATGCCACTTGCCATGAATAACCCATGGTAAGTACTACCGTATATGCAAAATACGCATTTAAGCCCATGCCGGGAGCAAGCGCAAACGGATAGTTAGCCAAAAATGCCATCAACAAAGTAGCAATGAATGAGGATATCGCTGTTGCCATAAATACGCCGTTGGGATTCATTCTGGCTGAACCTTCAAGGCCAAGAATATCATTAAAAGCAGTCATGGTGCTGGGATTCACAGCCAGAATATACGCCATTGTCATAAAGGTTGTAATTCCGGCCATTATTTCCGTCTTAACATTGGTGTTGTTCTCTTTCAGCTTGAAAAGTTTTTCTAACATAAGTATCCTCCCACAAAAAAATTATTCCGTAATAAACGGACCTTTATTACGGAATAATTGTATCAAATGTTACTTTTGTTTACAAGCAAGCCACTTATTATATATTTTAATCTTATTTATTAGTATATCTCTTAATAATTTGCTGTTTTATCGGATATATTGTCGGCCTCACTTTAAAATTAATATAAAATGTCAATTGAGGCTTATTCTTCATTCTCTTCTTCTTTAGCATTTTCCTCAATTACTTTTTGTTGAACATCCGCAGGTGCCTGCTCATATCTTGCAAATTCATAGGAGAATTCGCCGATACCGCCGGTCATGGATCGAAGATCGGTTGAATATCCGTATAACTCGGCCAAAGGTACGTCAGCAAGTATTTCCTGTTTGCCGTTTACGGGATTCATGCCTAGTACACGGCCCCGTCTCTTATTGAGGTCACCCATAATATCGCCGGTATACTTATCGGGAACGACAACCCTCATAGATACAATCGGCTCAAGAAGTACAGGCGATGCTTCCATAAAACCTTGCTTGAATGCCAAAATTGTGGCCAGTTTAAACGCCATTTCGGAGGAATCTACGGGATGGTATGAACCGTCTACTAATGTTGCTTTAATTCCGACAACAGGATAACCGGCCATAGGTCCCTTTAATACGCTTTCCTGCAAACCTTTTTCTACAGCAGGGAAATAGTTTTTAGGTACGGCACCGCCGAAGATTCTTTCTTCAAAGATGTAAGGCTTTTCAAGATCTCCGGAAGGCTCAAATTCAATTACAACATCACCGTATTGACCGTGACCGCCGGATTGCTTCTTATGTTTACCACGTACACTTACTTTCTTTCTGATTGTCTCACGATAAGGAACTCTGGGTTTGGTTACTTCAATATCAACTTTATATCTTGACAAAAGTTTGCTTACCACAACTTCCAGATGCTGATCCCCGATACCATAAAGTAATGTTTGTCTGTTTTCAACATCATTTACGACTTTCAATGTAAGATCTTCATCCATCAGTTTAGCCAGAGCCTGTGATACCTTGTCTTCGTCGCTCTTATTCTTGGTCTTGTATCTCATGTATGTATAAGGTACAGATACCTCAATCGGATCGTATTCAACAGGAACAGACTTGGTTGCCAGAGTATCTCCTGTAGCGGTAACATTAAGTTTAGCCAAAGCTCCGATATCACCGGCATGAAGTTCATTAACTTCAATCTGTTCTTTTCCGCGAAGAATATAAATCTTGTTAACCTTTTCTTCGGTATCCTTGTTTGTATTGTACATAGGAGTATCGCCTTTTAGTACTCCAGAACAAACCTTAAGCAATGAGAATTTACCGATAAACGGATCGACTATCGTCTTAAATACTCTTGCGGTAAACGGTTTATTTACATCATAATTGGCCTCAAAAACCTCTCCGTTTGAGGTATTCTTACCTTTTATGGTCTTCTTTGTCGGATCAGGGAAGTACTTAACAATTGCCTGCATAAGCATGGTGGTTCCCTGTGCGTTTATACCTGAACCCATGAGAACAGGTACTATGGAACCGTCTATAACGTTAGTTCGAAGTGCGTGAGAGATTTCTTCCTGGGTAAATTCTTCGCCGTTAAAATACTTTTCCATCAATTCTTCACTGGTTTCGGCAACGGCTTCCAGCAAATCCTCTCTGAACTTCGAAAGAGTTTCCTTGCAATTATCCGGGATTTCACATTCTACATAGTTGCTTCCGGTTGTGAATTTTCTGCCGGCCATCTTTACTACATTTACAAATCCTACAAACTTATTGTCTTCTTTGATAGGAAGATGGAAAGGCGCAATCTTATGGCCATACAATTCTCTTAACTGATCTACTACCTGACTAAAATTGGCATTTTCTACATCCATATCGGTGACGAAAAAGATTCTGGGTAAATTAAATTTCTCACAATATTCCCACGCTTTAATTGCACCAACTTCAACACCGGCCTTTGCTGATACGACAATGACAGCCGCGTCGGCAACAGCTAATGCTTCTTCTACTTCTCCCACAAAATCGAAATAGCCCGGTGTATCCAGGAAGTTGATTTTAACCCCTTCATAATCAATAGGTACTACTGTGGTGCTTATGGAGAACAGTCTTTTCTGTTCTTCTTTGTCATAATCACTGATGGTATTTCCTTCTTCTACTTTTCCTTGGCGCTTAATGATTCCTGTAGTATAGGCCATAGCTTCTACCAATGTTGTCTTGCCGCATCCCCCGTGGCCTAATAAAATAACATTGCGTATTTTTTCAGAAGTGTAAACATTCATACCTATTCCTCCATTACATTATTTAGTAAGTAGTAGAGTAACAAACTAGTCACCTACGTTATTACCCGCTATACCTCTTAGTCTATTTTACTAAATTTGCATACTGATTACAATAGTTTTATAATAAACTTAACAAAGTTATATTTTCCAAATAAAAATTTTCTCAGAATAATTAATAAATCTGCATTTTTACGTATTTTTCCATTGTATTTAATGCCGTAACGCGTTAAAACGTTACGCTTTAAACCGTAACGCTGTAAATAATCAGAGTATTGACATAGAGATTATTTAAGAGTATAATCGGGCCAAGTACCCGGTTAGTGACATATATACGGTACATAAGGAAAGTAAAGGAGTATGCCATATGATAATTGTAATGAAACCTCAGGCTAAACCCGAATCCATTCAGCGAATAAAATCAATTATAGAATCAAAAGGCTTACAGGCCCATATATCCGCCGGTCATGAAGTTACAATTATAGGTGTTGTCGGCGACAAATCAAAGCTGATGGACCAGAATCTGGAGATTTTTGAGGATGTAGACAAAATCGTGCCGGTTACAGAAAGCTATAAGCTTGCCAACAAAAAATTTCATCCGGAACCTACAAAAGTTAAAGTCGGAAATGTAGAAATAGGCGGGGATACTACCGTAATTATTTCAGGCCCCTGTGCCGTAGAAAGTAGAACACAGCTTCTTGCTACCGCTCATGCCATAAAGAAGGCCGGCGCCCATATTCTCAGGGGCGGTGCTTATAAGCCTAGAACCTCCCCTTACGCATTCCAGGGTTTGGAAGAAGAAGGTTTAAAATATATGAAAGAGGCCAAAGAAGAAACAGGCCTTCCGGTAGTGTGCGAAGTAACAAGCCAAAATGCCATCGAAGCAGCCGTCAAATATGTGGATATGCTGCAGATTGGCGCAAGAAATATGCAGAACTTCTATCTCTTAAAAGAAGCGGGCAAAACCGGTTTACCGGTTCTGTTAAAGCGTGGTCTTTCTGCTACCATTGACGAATGGCTGAATGCGGCAGAATATATTATAGCTGAAGGAAATCCCAATGTAGTTCTTTGCGAGCGGGGAATCCGCACTTTTGAAACATCTACAAGAAACACCCTGGATATAAGCGCCGTTCCAGTTATTAAATCAAAAAGCCATCTTCCTATAATAGTAGATCCAAGCCATGCTTCCGGTGTAAGAGCTTATGTAAAATCTCTTTCGATGGCAGCTGTAGCTGTGGGAGCAAACGGACTGATGATTGAAACCCATCCCGATCCTTCAACTGCATTAAGTGACGGTCCTCAGTCATTGTCTTTCGATCAATTTGAGGACCTAACAAAAGAGTTAAAGCCGCTTATACAATTAATGGGTAAAAAGATTTGAAAATTTACTTAAAACTAATATATGAAAGATTATTGATAAAATAATTTCCTAAATTATTTGCCGATTACTATAAAAGAATAAATAGCTAATAATAAAACTTATCAATTATTTTATTTGGGAGGATAAACAGGATAAAATGAAAGACCAAAACAGTGACTTTAAAATAAAAATCATAGGTTTCATTGGTTTCGGACTTATAGGCGGTTCTATTGCCAGGGCCATTAAAAAAGTAAGGCCCGATATCAGCCTGTATGCCTATGATTATCACCCCAATCCTCCAAGCAGTGATTATAAAGAAGCTCTGTCAGACGGGGTTCTTGACTTTGTTACGGGAAATCTTGAAGAAGGATTTCCAGATTGTGATATAATATTTTTGTGTGCCCCGGTGCTTTCCAATATTTCATACCTGCCCAAATTAAAATCCATAATAAAGCCTTCCTGTATTTTAACCGATGTGGGCAGTGTAAAAGGAAATATTCACGAAGCCATAAGTGAACTTGGTATGGAAGAGGTTTTTGTGGGCGGCCATCCCATGACCGGTTCGGAAAAAACAGGCTACAGAAATTCCTATGCTTTATTGCTGGAAAATGCTTATTATATACTTACGCCTACGGACAAAACACCCAAATTTAAACTTGATGTTCTCATAAAGCTTGTCGAAAATATCGGCTCTATACCTATTATATTGGACCCAAAAGAACATGACGAAATAACTGCCGCCATTAGCCATCTTCCGCATATCATTGCAGCAGCATTGGTAAACCTAATAAGAGAATCCGATGATAAATCGGAGAAAATGAAACAGCTGGCCGCCGGAGGTTTTAAGGATATTACCAGAATAGCTTCATCCTCACCGAAAATGTGGCAGAACATTTGCCTTACCAATGCCGGTGTTATCAAAAAAATATTGGACCGTTATATCGAAATGCTGCGGACGGCCTCATTCGCCCTTTCCGAATTGGACGGGGATTATTTATACACCATGTTTGAAACGGCCGGAGAATTCAGAAACAGTATTCCTAACAAATCGGCCGGCCTGATAAACAAGGTATACGAAATATATGTTGATATTATTGACGAAACTGGAGCTATAGCTACTATTGCCACCCTTCTGGCAAATAATAATATCAGTATAAAAAATATTGGCATTATACATAACAGGGAATTTCAGGAGGGTGTACTTCACATAGAATTTTATGATGAACAGTCCGAAAATGATGCCATAGATTTGCTAAGCAGACACAACTACCATGTTTATGACAGGTAAATAAAAGGAGCCAAATATGATTATTAAGAAAAAAGGTCCCTTAAAGGGAAACATATCCGTTCCCGGAGACAAATCCATTTCCCATCGTGCTGTTATGTTGGGTGCCCTGTCCAAAGGGAAGACCGAAATTGACAATTTTTTAATGGGTGAAGACTGCCTTTCTACAATCTCATGTTTTCGCAAGATGGGAATACATATAGAGCAAGATATTCAAAATCATAAGGTTACCGTATACGGCGAAGGATTGGACGGACTCAAACCGCCAAAAGACACCTTGGATGTGGGCAACAGCGGTACAACCATACGGCTTTTGTCTGGTATCTTAAGCGGGCAGAATTTTACATCTGTCATAACCGGTGATTCTTCCATACAGAAACGTCCTATGGGCAGGATCCTTAATCCTTTAAAGCAAATGGAAGCAGATATAGAAAGTATAAACAACAATAATTGTGCCCCCTTACGCATTAAGGGCCCAAAACATCAAAGATTGAAAGGCATACACTATAATTCTCCCATTGCATCTGCTCAGGTAAAATCCTGTGTTCTTCTTGCCGGCCTGTACGCCGACGGAAAAACTTGTGTAACCGAGCCTGCCATATCAAGAAATCATACGGAACTTATGCTGTCATATTTCGGCGGGGACGTAAAAGTAACAGGCAATACGGTTTGCGTAAAACCTAGGCCTCTACTTTCAGGAAGAAAAATAAATGTTCCGGGAGATATCTCTTCCGCCGCTTTCTTAATGGCTGCAGCCCTTATAGTTCCAAATTCCGAAATACTTATAGAGAATGTAGGCATAAATCCCACCCGTAACGGAATCCTAAAGGTATGCTCTATGATGGGAGCCGATATAAAACTGTTAAATATCAAAGAAGACGGAGGAGAACCTTCGGCAGACATTCTTGTTCGCCACAGTAATTTAAAAGGAACTGAAATCGGTGGAGACATAATACCCACTCTGATTGACGAAATTCCAATTATAGCCATACTGGCCTGCTTTGCGGAAGGAAAAACCGTTATAAAGGATGCCCAGGAACTAAGGGTTAAAGAATCCGACCGAATTGAAGCCATGGCCAAAAATCTTTCCGCCATGGGTGCAGATGTTGAAGCCACCGAAGACGGAATGATCATTAACGGAGGAAGACCTCTTTGCGGTGCCGTTATCGATCCCAAATTTGATCATAGGATAGCCATGTCTTTTGCAGTTGCCGGTCTGATGGCTGAAGGAGAAACCGAGATTCTTAATCCGGAGTGTGTGAATATATCATTTCCCGGATTTTTTGAAATGGTGTCAGGCACTGTAAACAAACTGTGAACGAAAATGTTCACAATTTGTTAACAGTACCTGACACCATAAAACTTTCCTCAGGTCCCAGGAAGCTTTCAAGTACATTGGATCCGCTGTCTATAACAATTTTCTGAAGCACAAAACCCGCATCTACCATGTATATACGTAAAGTATGGACTTTTTCTTTATCCAGTTTGTGCTTTGTCTTAGATATTCTGCAGTTTAGCATTACCCCTTCTTCCCAAACTTTACCGTAGCCTACCGGTGTGTTTTTATCAAAGGTTTCAACAATTACAGGCTTGCCACTGTCAACGGAAATTGCATACTTCATGCCTGTGTTTGCCGTAAGATTGTTGGTCGGAGCAAGGTAAACATAAACGGTTACCTCATCATCCGTTTTTGAGGTAAACCTGTATTCCAGGTAAGGCGAATCTACGCCTGGCTTTTTGGCCTCTAGGGTTGTCGGAAATACTTTCATTGAAGAAAGGGTGCGTCCGTAATCCTCAATTACCTTCCATTCACCGCCGCCCATAGATACGTTTTTGGCATAATGCTCCGCTTCTATGGAAACATACCCGTGGGTATCAACAAATGTCATCGGAGGAAGTCCGCTGATATCATATCTTACAGCTTTCACCTTGACCGTAACGGTTCTGCCGGATCCTTCGACCACTATGCTTCCTTCGTCTTTATAAGTATTGCTCATCTTATCCCAATCTGCATAAACCAGGATACGGGTATCTTCCATAGCAAAACCTGTTAGCACTCCGTCAATATCCTGTTCGTTTCTTCCCTCTGCTTTCATCCTGATCCAACTCCGGTTGGCCGTAAGTTTGTATCTTACGGGACTGTCTCCTCCGTTTCCTATGGTTATGACCGGAAATTTTTGATCCAGATTGGTCAGATCGGGAAGATAAGCAGTTCCTTCAGTGTAAGCATTACAATCGTTTGTTACCGTAACAATCATTCTCGCTCCCATTTCGGTCGAAACCATTTTAAGCGAAGGCATAATATTTACTTCGGCAGAACGCCATCCGGTTTGGCCTATATGGCCCTGGATCATCATATTTTTCCACTTTCCGCCGGCCATCACATTGTTATAATGGTGAGCCAAAAGCAGGTCCTGAACAAAACAGTCGTTTACTATTCTTGCGCAATAATTTGCCATATTTTTTCCCTGCTTGGCAAACAGATGATTTTTTGCTGTATATACATGAAGTTTATACATCAAATACGAAGCTTTTGTGGGATAAAGAACCAACTGGAAGTAAGAATCCTTTTTTCTATCAGGAATCCGCTTATATATATCTTCCGCCAATGCTGCGATCTCCTCATATTCTTTTACAACCCTGTCTCCTTCATCATAATTAACAGGATGCAATACATCCGGGAACAAATTCTCAGGCTTTCTTCTTCCGTTGAATTTAGTATATTTGCTTAATATCTTTGCTATATCTTTTGCATATTCTTCCCCAAATTCTTTTTTGGCCCACAGATATGTGTATTCATAGGTTTTATTGATCTGGCCCCATTTTTCGATATCATAGGCAAGATCAAGAAAATATTCTATTGGAAATTCCATGGGTTTTAAATCTCCCACATTTACAATCCATATTCTTCTTACGCCATAATCGTAGGCCATGGTCATCTGTTCCCAGATCTTTTGTAAGGGCATGTTATTAATCCATTTATAGGAATACGGCCCTCCCACATAATCAAAGTGATAATACATGCCAAAGCCGCCCTTACGGTTTCTTATCTCTCCCACGGGCAAATGGCGCACGTTTCCGAAATTATCGTCACAGAACATCAGGGTAATGTCATCGGGAACCTTTATACCCGCATTAAAGAAATCCTCTACTTCCTTATACAGGCACCATACCTGCGGTACCCGGGTAACATCAGGATTAATATGTTTGGCTATTATTTCTCTCTGATCGGCAATAATTTGCTCATAAAGCGCAATAATCTCATCAATTTTACCGTCTTTTATCATGGCTTCGTCGCCGTCGCCGCGCATACCGACAGTAATAATCTTTTCATAATCCTTGTTTTCTTTAATTCGATCTTCCCAGAAACGGTACAGGCCGTCCCTGTTCTTTCTGTAATCCCAATTCGCATGGCCACCGTACTGATCACCGAAAACAGTCCATTCTTTCTGGGCCCTCATCATAGGTTCATGATGGGAAGTACCAAGAACCACTCCATATTCATCGGCCAGTCTTGGACTTTCCGGATCGTCTATATTAATGCTTTTGCCCCACATGGCGGGCCATAAAAAATTTCCTTTTAACCGCAGTATGAGTTCAAACACATGGGCATACATTTTCGAATTGACACCGCCGAACTTTTCGTAACACCACCCCCCGAAACAGGGTTCCTCATCATTAATAAAAATTCCTCTGTACCGTACCGATGGTTCCTTGCTTTCAATCCTGCCGTCTGCTATTAATAGTTCATCCCTCTTTACCGGATAGCTGTCGGCCCACCATACCCAGGCAGATACACCTATCATTTCGGACAGCTTGTAAATTCCGTATATAGTACCTCTCTTATCACTGCCGGCTATAATTAATGCTTTCTTTATTCCGTCAAAAGGATTCTCAAGCGTTTCCAATACGTAAGTTTCCCATTTTCCTCTTATACCGTCCAGATTTATCTTGCCCTCTTTTTCAAGCCTGTCAATCCATGGATTTTTTCCCATACTTCCTGCTATGACAATGTAATCGCCTTCTGGTTTATAAACAAGCAACGGCTTTGCGTCGGTAACCAACTCCACGTCTTTTGTAAACGCTTTTGCTGCATAAAAAATACCCTTATAATCTTCTTCGGATATGCAAATATTTGCCACTTTTCCTTTGTAGGCCAGCGGAAAATATCCTTTGCCGTAATATCTGCATGCTGCTTTATTAAGTCCGGTGTCATTATAATCCATGCAAATTAAGCCCACACCGCTTCCTCCTTTTGTATATGTTTGAATAAAAGTGCCATATGTTTCTTAAAGTATATATTGCAATTGATTAAATATATATTGCTTGTTTATTCAAACTGAGAATTATACAATTTGTAATAAAACCCCTTCTTTGCCATCAGTTCATTATGGGTTCCCTGCTCGACCACATCTCCCTGATCTACAACAAGTATATTATCTGCTCCCTGAATAGTTGACAGTCTGTGAGCTATAACAAAACATGTCTTATTTTCCATCAGTTTTCGCATGGCCTTTTGAATTTTTATTTCGGTTCTGGTATCAACATTGGAGGTAGCCTCATCCAGTATGAGCATTTTGGCATCCATCAGCATGGCTCTTGCTATGGTAAGAAGCTGCTTTTGTCCTTTGGATATATTCATGCCGTCTTCATTGATTACAGTGTAATATCCTTGAGGCAGCCGTTTTATGTACGAATGAATCCCTGCCGTTTTTGCTGCGGCTACGACTTCATCCATGGTTGCATTCTCTTTTCCGTAAGCGATATTGTCAAATATGGTTCCGGAAAATAGCCAGGTATCCTGAAGCACCATAGCATAGGATCTTCGAAGACTTTTTCTGGTTACGTCTCTGATTTCGTTACCGTCAACCCATATGGCCCCGTCCCATATGTCATAAAATCTCATTAACAGGTTAATAATAGTAGTTTTTCCCGCACCGGTAGGGCCGACAATAGCCGTAAGGCAACCTGGTCTTGCATGTAAAAACAGGTTTTTAATAATCTCCTTATCGGGAAGATAACCGAATGAAACCCCTTCCATTTTAACGTCGCCTTTTATTTCCGATAGTTCGTTGGCATTTTCCTTATCAGGCAGTTCCGGTATTTCTTCCATCAGCTTAAAAACCCTTTCTGCAGCTGCCATGGCAGACTGCAGTTCGCTGATAATATTGGCCATTTCATTTATAGGCCCTGAAAATTTGCGGCTGTATTGCACAAATGAAGAAATATTTCCGAGTGTCATTTTCCCGAAAAGATATAACACGGCACCAAGTACTGTTATTAATGACAAGGACAGATTGTTTATGAAGTTAACCGTCGGCCCGGTCATACTTCCGTAGTATTCCGCTTCGTAATAAGCATCAACCGTTTCTTTATTTATCCGGTCAAATTTCTCCATAACCGAATTTTCTGCGGCATATGCTTTTATGGTCATTTGCCCGGATACCATTTCTTCTACAAAACCGTTAAGGTCTCCCAGCTTCTTTGAACGGGTCCGAAACAGGGGCCGTACTTTTTTTGCCATATACCTTGTATAAAGCAGGGATAATGGTATTGTAACCAGCATTACAAGCACAAGTACCGGAGATATAATAATCATCATAATTAATGATCCGATTACGGTAATAAAGCTGGTGCAAACCTGTATCAAGTCTGACGATAATGAAGTGTTTATTGTATCTATATCATAAGAAAACTTGCTTATTATATCTCCTGCCTGATTACGATCAAAGAAACTTACAGGAAGTTCAACAAGTTTTGAAAATAAATCTTCTCTCATTTTATGAATAATTTTCTGACTGAACCGAATCATCAAAACCGATAGAATATATGAAAGGGCTGAGGATACGATATAAAATACAATCATCCATCCGGCATAATAAAATACCGTCTTAAATTCTACCAGTCCTTTACCGGGTTCAATAGCATCTATCGCATATCCCGACAACATGGGCCCTACCAGAGCCAGAAGATTACTGCATAATGTAAGTATTATTGCCGCTATCAAATGTAATTTATAATGAGACACATATTTCCAAAGTCCTCTTAAAACATATCCGGTATCTTTCGGTTTGTCTGTCTTTTCACTTATCTTGGGTCCTCCCCCTTGGGGATTTGCAGCCATTATAACACACCTTCCAACTGTCCGAATTGAGAATGATAAATTTCCTGATATACGCTGCAGGTTTTAAGCAGCTCTTCGTGGGTACCATAGCCGACCATATGCCCTTCTTCAAGCACCAGAATTTTATCCAGCTTCATGACCGAGCTTATCCTTTGGGCTATAATTATACTGGTAGTACCCTTATAATTATTTCTGATGGATTTTCTAAGCTGGGCATCAGTTTTATAATCAAGGGCGCTGGAGGAATCGTCCAGTATCAGTATCTCAGGTTTTCCTGCCAAAGCCCGGGCAATCAAAAGCCTTTGCTTTTGCCCTCCGCTTAAGTTGCTTCCTTTAATTGTCAATTTATGATTCAGTTCATCATCTTTATTTAAAATAAATGATGCCGCCTGGGCGTCTTCCGTCGCTTTTATAACATCTTCCCTTGTAAGCCCTCTTCCCAGATTTATATTTTCATATATGCTGTCTGCAAATAATACATCATTTTGAAAAGCAACCCCAAACATGCCCCTGAGCTTCTGCTTATCGATACTTCTAATATCAACCCCGTTTATCCTGATGCTTCCTTTATCAACATCATAGAAACGCATCAGCAAATGAACCAGGGTGGTTTTTCCCGAACCTGTGGACCCTATAATTCCCAGGCTCTCCCCTTTTTTAATACCAAAACTTATATCTGTAATAAAAGATTCCTGGGTATAAGAAAAACTTACATTGTTAAATTCAATATGATAATCCGAATCCACCGGCTCAATCGGTATCTCCTTTAAATCATCCTCAGTATCCAAGACCTCAGCAATACGGTTTGCCGAGGCGCTGGCTTTGGAAATACCTATAAATATACGAGTAATAGCCATTACTGCATGAAGCATTATCATAAAATATGACAGAAAGGCTACAATTTTACCGGGCTCGGATGAACCGCTGTTAACCCTGAATGCACCTACAATTACAACCAAGGTCAAACCCATATTAAGAAGGAAGTTCATGGCCGGATTTGTAACTGCCATCAAAGTCCCTGCTTTAAGCTCCTTGTCCACTACTTCCTTATTGACGGATGAAAACCTTTCCTTTTCATATTCATTTTTTGATAAGGCCTTAATAACCCTGACACCGGTTATATTTTCTCGGACCACCCTTACCATCTTGTCTACGGTTTCCTGTAAATTAGTATACAAAGGTATACCTTTCTTTGATACCAGGTAAACTATCAGGGCCATAAAAGGAAATACCCCTATAAGAATCAGGGTTAGGACAGGCTCTAAAGTACTGGTTATAATTATTCCGCCAATCAAAATAATTGGAGCCCTGACACCGATTCGCTGCATCATACCTATCATATGATGGATATTATAAGTATCTGAGGTCATACGGGATTCTAAAGAGGGAATTGTAAAGTAATTTAATTGCCTGCCTGAAAGGCTGAGAATTTTTTGAAACAGATCATGGCGAAGAGTTTCGGTGGCATCTCTGGCTACTTTTGAGGCCATCCGGTTGGCCACTATGTTTAAAGTTCTGGCCCCAACGGACAAAAGCAGCATTCCCGCACCCCACCATAAAATCTTTGAAACACTTTTTTTCGGAATAACATCGTCCAATATGTATGCCAGGACCCACGGCAGTCCTAGATCCATAAAAGTACCCATTATCTTTATAAATAACCCCAAAGCCATCCTGGGATAATACGGTTTTAAATATGCAAATACTCTTTTCAAAGCTGTGCCTCCGTCGTTTCAAGGTGTCAGGTACTGTTAATAAAATGTAAACAGTTTTGTTCACAATTTGTTAGCTGTACCTGACACCAGATTCAGTTCTTCTTTATCCATTTTACAATATCATTTATCACCCGGCTGTCAACGGTTCCTTTTATACTATATTCCGTAACGTCTGTTCTGCCGTTTGATTTCATAAATAAATGATTAAGATTATCGTATAATTTAAAAGTTACATTATTTTTATTCTTTAAAATATCCTTCCAGGCTTCATAATCAATATCCGCAAAAACCTGAAAATCTTCGCTTCCCTGAGCTATAAAAATCGGTATATTTAGCTTTTTAACGATTTTTGGTATATCTATCTGATTGAGGCTATACCAATAGGATGCGGGATAATTAAATATAATTTCGGTACTGCCCTCTTTTAATTCCTTGATTTTATTTACGGCTGGCCGTAATTGAGCCATATAAATTTTGAGCATTTCAGGAGTAACAGATTTATCTGCCTCAAGCATTTTTCTTGTTTGGTCAACGATTATATCTTCGAGCTTTCTCGGGCTTCCGGCCAGACAGACTATACCTTTTACTTCCTTATTGTCCGCAGCAATTTTAGGGGCCATCATTCCCCCCAGACTGTGTCCTATTATATAAATCCTGTTCTTATCCACTGATTTCAATGTTTTGGCATATTTTATCGCCTGAGCTGCATCGTTTAAAGAATCGTCCTGTATGGTAAACTCAGGCTTGGAACTTAACGGAGTACTCTCATTATAACGGATTACCGCTATGCCCTGTTTTGCCAGTCCATGGGCCAAATCCCTGAAAGGTTTGTTTACTGCTATAGATTCGTCGGCATCATGATCCCCCGACCCTGGAACAAGTATAGCAACCGGAGGTTTCTTTACATTCTTCGGAAGAGTAAGTATCCCTTTTATAGGCTTCTTTTTATCCCCGAATGTAATGATCGTCTCTTCAAAATACTTGTTGGATACAGGTTCCGGCTCATAGGGGGCATAAGTTATCCATAAGCCGTCCAGCTTCTTATAGGTGTTATAGCTGAATTGAATCAACATACCGCAATTGTCATAATTCAGTATAACATTGACAACCGTATTGGTTTTTACCTTTTCTTCGGTTATACTTCTTATGCCTTTATAACTTCCCAAATCGGTTACAACATCATTCCAGACCTGTTCTAAATATTCAAGTGTAAGCTGTTGTTTAGCACCAACAGAAAGAGTATTATAAGTTTCTTTAAACTCTCCCTTAATCATCTGTAGAGCCAGTTTTTTGCTCAATTTTCCCAGTTCCGACAGTTCTTTATCCTCATTCTTGCTTCCGATATCTTTTTTGGCTGCCTGACTGTCTTTATCTGATTTTTTATTGTCAGTACTGCTTGCAAGAATAACTGCAGAATTTATGATTATTCCGGTTTCGCTTGCTCTGGCTATGTTCGTATCCTTGCCTATCAATGATATAACACTCAGCAAACTAAATAGAGCAAATATTGATGCTGTCTTTTTCATTTCATTACCCCTTTATTATATTTATTTTATATTATCTGATTTAAATATATTACACACTTTAAATACTACCATATTTTACAGTATAATAGAAGATATAAGAGTTTGATAATATGCAATAAATTATATCGGTATCATCCACACTTCCATCATTCGTTTAACTATAATAAATAATTTGCCAATCTGTTGCTGTAAATGATAAGACATTTTTACCTTATATGAAAAATTTAAAGAAAGGGCGTTCATTATATGGCAAAACACGAATTTTGAATAATAGATAATTTTGAAAAAGGAAAATTATATACTTTATATGAACCTGAAAAATACAACTGTATTTCGGTAGACATGCACTTAATGGATTATATTTTTGAAAATTTTCTTGATGATCTGAAAAAAGTAAAAACTTACGTGTGTACGGATTCACAAATCTTTTACGGCCTTGATGAAAGTGCCATTACAATTATCTCTCCGGAATCTCTTATTTCCTTTCGAAATGTAATTGCAAAAGATAAAAGGTGTCAGGTACTGTTAATAAATTGTAAACAACTTTGTTCACAATTTGTTAACCGTACCTGACACCATTAATTTTCAAAAGCGTTAGCCATCATCAGCTTAATCCGGTTCAGTTGATTCACAAAGGATAATCCGGGATCATAATCTATAGGGACTATATTTGCGAACGGATAAAGTTCTTTGACAGGTTTTATCATTCCCTTGCCGGTCACATGGTTAGGCAGGCAGGCCAGAGGCTGAACACAGATAATATTATGAATTCCTTGTTCTATATATTCTATCATTTCTGCGGTGACCAACCAGCCTTCTCCCGTCTGATTGCCCAGGGAAAGGACCCGGGAAGCCAAACAAGCCAGCTCTTCAATGGGGGTCGGTGGAATAAATCTTTTGCTTTTATTCAGTTCTTTTTGTATTACCCGGCGATAAGCCTGTATATAATTAATGGCAAAGTTTCCGAGCATCATGTTCAGTTTTTTCCCGGCAAGATATCTGTATCTGAATCGTGCATTAAAAGCAGAATATAACAGATAATCCATAAGATCAGGTACAACAGCCTCGGCCCCTTCCTGTTCAATTATATTTACGATGTCATTATTGGCAGTCGGATGGTATTTAAGCAGGATTTCGCCCACTACTGCCACTTTGGGTTTGCTGATGTTTCTTAATTCCAAACGGTCAAATTCTTTTATCGCAAATTTAACGTTTGCTTTAAATTTTCTGAAGCTGCCATCCCTGATATTTTCTTTTGCAATCTCCATCCACTTTTCAAGCAAAAGATTTGCTGAGCCGGGAAAACGTTCATAAGGCCTTGTCCTGTTTAAAAGCCTCATAAATAAATCCCCGTAAAGAACTGCCAAAAGTGCACGGTTTAGCAGGCCATATGAATATTTAAAGCCCGGCTGTTTTTCCAATCCTACCGTATTAACCGATATCAGCGGGATATTCGGAAAACCTGCCTGCTTAAGGCCCAATTTCAGCAAGGCAAAATAGTTGGTTGCCCGGCATCCTCCTCCGCTTTGGGTAAGGATTACCGAAGTATTGTTTATATCATATAATCCCGACTTTAATGCCTTAACAATTTGGCCCACCATTACAATAGCCGGATAGCAAACATCGTTATTTACATATTTTAAACCTTCATCAATAGCCTCACGGTCAACTGCCGGCAGTATTTCAATCC
>CAZIHC010000019.1:0-17413 GCA_964538605.1 uncultured Herbinix sp.
GAACTGGCGGCCAGGGCGGTGGGATGTGAGCCTGAAAGAATTGCAAAGACATTATCTTTTCAGGTTCAGGATAAATATATTTTGGTGGTGACCGCCGGAGATACCAAGATTGACAATGCCAAATTTAAACAACAGTTTAATACTAAAGCAAAAATGATAAATCCGGATGAGGTAGAAAGGATAATCGGACATGATGTGGGAGGAGTATGTCCTTTCGGTATTAATGAAGGGATTGAGGTATATCTGGATGTATCATTGAAAAGATTTGAAAGCGTATACCCTGCGTGCGGAAGCAGCAACAGCGCTATTGAACTGTCTATCGAAGAGTTGGAAAAGTACTCTGGTTTTACTGCATGGATTGACGTATGTAAAATTAATTGAAAGGTCGGCAAATATGGAGAACATAGTATTAATAGGCATGCCGGGTGCCGGCAAAAGTACCGTCGGTGTAATTCTGGCAAAGGTATTGGGTATGAATTTTATTGATTCGGATATATTAATCCAGAGGCAGGAAGGAATGCTCCTTAAAGACATTATAGAAAAGAAGGGGCTTACGGGGTATCTGGATATAGAAAATCGGGTTAACAGGGATATTTCCGCAGAAAATACGGTGATAGCCACCGGTGGCAGCGTAATATATTGTCCCGAAGCGATGGAACATTTCCGAAATACTGCCAAGGTGGTATATATAAAGCTTAGCTATAATACAATACGAAAAAGACTTGGAAATATAAAACAGAGGGGAGTTGTCCTGCGTGAAGGTCAAACTCTGCTTGACCTGTATTGTGAACGCTGTCCCCTCTATGAAAAATATGCCCATATCATAATAGACGCTGAAGGTCTTAGTGTAGAAGAGCTTATGGAGAAGATAGTAAAAGAGGTCACTTGTGAGTAGTTCTTATATTATTTCATCCCAATTGTAGCCGGATGCCAAGATCCTTGCGACTTCTTCAAGCCCTTCAAGGTCTGTCCGGTCAAACCTGTCGAATACGGGACTGTCAATATCCAGAACGCCTGCAATGCGGTTGCCTGCAAAAATGGGTATGACTATCTCTGAATTGGAAGCACTGTCGCATGCGATATGTCCGGGAAAAGAATGGACATCAGGAACCAGTTGGGATTTACCCTGGGCAATAGCAGTACCGCATACCCCTTTTCCTACGGGGATACGGATGCAGGCAGGTTTCCCCTGAAATGGGCCTAATACAAGTTCCTCATTTTTAAGCAGATAAAAACCTACCCAGTTAATATCGGGAAGAGCGAGATTTAGAAGGGCAGATGCATTGGCCAGGTTGGATATGGGATAGGTTTCGTTTTCAATAAGTGATTTTAATTGTGCGATAATTAACTTATAGCATGCCTGTTTATCTGTAAGGTAAAGATCTGAAAGTTTTTCGTTATCATGAGGTTTTGCATTCATTTTTGATTTCTCCTGTTAAATTTATTGCATTAGAATATACTATTCTGATTATAGTATTTGTAATATATTATTTCAAGATTTACATGGCGGACATGTTTTAAACAGTTTATTTTTTTGATAAATTTATTATAATTAATAACATTGAAACCCTTTATTAATTGATATATTATTGTAGAATAAGGGCATGGGAAGTTTATAATCAGCCTGCAAAATTTTTATTATGAAGGGTATAAGGTAGCACAAAGTTACGGCATAAATTGTAAGTGTACTTATGCCGTATATAGTTAACGGAGGAAATTATGAGGCTGTTTACGGCGGTTATTTTTGACGATGATGTAAAGGATACCTTATGCGGTGTTATGGATAAACTGCGTTCTCTAACCGATAAGGGAAGCTTTACTCTACGGGAGAATCTGCATCTTACTTTAAATTTCATAGGAGAAACCGATAAAGCAAAACTTATTACGGAGGCTATGAAAAAGGCGGTATCCCTTGCGGATACGAAAGCCTTTAATCTTACTTTTGCCGGCTTTGGAAGATTTAAACGAAGAGAAGGAGATATCTGTTGGATCGGTGTTGAAAAGAATGAGCAATTATTCAGGCTGCAAAAAGAGCTTACAGTTTGTCTGACAAAAGCAGGCTTTGTTTTGGAGGACAGGGAATATACGCCCCATCTTACTTTGGCAAGAAGAGTAAGATTTAACGATAAATTTAACCAAAAAGAATTTGAAACTGCCGTTCCAAGAATAACGCAGCATGTAAGAAGGATAAGCCTTATGAAATCTGAACATATAAACGGGAAACTGACTTATACGGAGATTTTTCATGTCGAGTTATAATAATTACTTAATAAAGTAGTAAAAACTATCGAAATATTACATCAAAAACTATCGATTATTACATTAAATAAAAATATTGTTATCGCATCAAATAATGATAAACAGCATTTATAATGACGTAATTTACTTTGAAAATATATAACGATATTTAAATGACCTAAAGATACGGGGGAACTATGTTTAAGCTAGCCAGATACTTAAGATATTTCAAAAAAGAAGTCATTATAGGGCCTTTTTTTAAACTGCTTGAAGCGGTATTTGAACTTATAGTTCCGCTTGTTATGGCCTCTATTATAGATATAGGAATAAAAAATAAAGATACGGCTTATGTGCTCCAAAGAGGAGGGATAATTCTCCTTCTTGGTTTTATGGGGCTTGTTTTTGCGCTTATTTGCCAGTATTGCGCTGCCAGGGCATCTCAAGGTTTCGGAACTATGGTAAGAAATGAACTTTATGCCCATATTAATTCATTTTCTCACGCGGAACTTGATTTGTTTGGGACAGATACTCTGATTAATGTTCTTACAAACGATATCAATCAGATGCAATTGGCCGTAGCCATGCTGATCAGACTGGTAGTAAGGGTCCCTTTTCTCATCATCGGTGCTATAGTAATGTCGATGATACTGGATTTAAAGCTGTCGGTTATATTTTTGATTGTGGCTCCTTTGGTTTCTGCGGTATTATACCTTATTATGAAAAAATCGGTTCCTTATTATAAAGCTAGGCAAAAGAAACTGGATAAGGTATCTTTGATAACCCGGGAAAATTTAAGCGGTGCCAGAGTAATCAGGGCTTTTTCAAAACAGGAACATGAGACAGAAAGATTTAAGAGGGCAAATGACGAAGTGGCCGACATTGCCATAAGTGTCGGCAAAATTTCTGCCTTTTTAAACCCCGCTACTTTTGCAATATTAAATATTGCAATTCTTACAATTTTATGGTTTGGTGGCATCAGAGTAGATGAAGGAAGTTTAACCCAGGGAGAAGTTGTTGCCTTTACCAACTATATGACACAGATATCTTTGGCTTTGGTGGTCTTTGCCAATCTGGTGGTTATTTTTACAAAGGCGGCCGCTTCGGCAGCAAGAATCAATAAGGTATTTGAAACGGTGCCTACACTCACCGATAAGGCTAAAGGCAAAACTGATATTTTGGCGGACAACCTTTCGGATACCGGCAAGGCAAAAACTCCGTTTATAAGTCTTGACGATGTTTCCTTTGCCTATCCCGGGACGGATAAATATGCCCTGGAGGATATAAGTGTCGATATTAACGAAGGAGAAGTTATAGGAATAATTGGTGGTACCGGATCGGGCAAATCGACTTTAGTTAATCTCCTTCCCAGGTTTTATGATGTAAGTAAGGGAGTTATCAGAATTAACGGAATACCGGTACAGGATTATCCCATAGACCGGCTCAGGGAATTGTTCGGTATCGTACCTCAAAAAGCGGTCCTGTTTTCCGGAAGCATAGCGGATAATCTCAGGTATTATAAGGAAAATGCCACAATGGATGAAATTAAGCGGGCAGTTGAAATAGCCCAGGCCAAGGATTTTGTGGAGCAGCTTCCTGAAGGATATCATACGGTAATAAGACAGGGCGGAAGAAATTTATCGGGAGGACAAAGGCAGCGTATTACCATAGCAAGAGCACTTGTCAGAAATCCCAAAATACTTATACTGGACGACAGTTTCAGTGCCCTGGATTATGCGACGGATGCCAATTTAAGAGAGGCTCTAAGGAAAAACTGCAGAAACACTACAATAATTATGGTTTCCCAGAGAGCTAACACAATAAAAAATGCAGACAAGATTATTGTTCTGGATGACGGCAGGGTTGCGGGAATAGGCAGGCATGAAGATTTGTACAAATCATGTCATGTATATAAGGAAATCTGCGATTCCCAGATAAGCTAAGGAGGTATCCTATGACATCAAATGAGAAAAGCAGCCAGACATTAAAAAGATTATTTTCTTATGCAAAACCATACAGATTATATCTGGCCGGCGCTCTTTTAAGTGCTTTGGTCAGTGTTTTGCTGTCACTTTTGCTTCCGGTTTTTCTGGGAAAAGCGGTAGACCTTATTGTGGGTCCGGGAAAAGTGGATTTTAAGGGGCTATTAAGAATTCTTTTATATATGGCCTTATTTATTACAGGAAGCTGTATTTTCCAGTGGACCATGTCTTATTGTACAAGCAAGATAACATATTTTACAGTAAAAGATTTAAGAAACGGCGTATTTGAAAAATTAAACATCGTGCCTTTGGAGGTAATCGATAAAACCCCTCACGGCAATATAATTAATACTATGGTTAATGACATAGATGCCGTTTCCGACGGACTTTTGCAAGGGCTAACCCAGTTGTTTTCGGGGATTATGACTATCGTAGGTACAATAGGCCTCATGCTAAGCATTAATCTTGGCATAGGATTTGCGGTTATTCTTCTTACCCCCCTGTCTTTATTTGTGGCATCCTTTATATCACGAAGAACCTATCGGAAATTTACCGAGCAGACCGAAATTAAGGGAGAAATGGGCGGTTTGATAGAAGAGATGCTGGGAAATCAAAAGTTAATAAAAGCATTTTCATATGAAGACAGGGCCCTGGAAAGATTTAAAGAGGTAAATGCCAGGCTTCATAAATGCGGAGTAATGGCCCAGTTTTATTCTTCCCTTACAAATCCCTGTACCCGCTTTGTCAACGGTGTGGTATATGCCTGCGTGGGCATTTTGGGAGCATTTACGGCAATAAGGGGACGACTGACTGTCGGACAGCTTACAAGTTTTCTTTCTTATGCAAATCATGCAAATCAGTATACAAAACCTTTTAATGAAATATCGGGAGTTATTACCGAGTTTCAATCTGCTCTGGCCAGTGCAAAACGGGTTTTTGCCTTAATTGATCTGGAGCCGGAAACTTCAGATAAGCATTTACTTGCTGACATTGAAGCGGACGGAAGCGTGAATCTTAAGAATGTGTATTTTTCCTATGATAAAAATACCAGGCTGATAGAAGACTTGAACTTGGATGTTAAACCCGGCAGCAGGATTGCGATTGTAGGGCCTACAGGTTCGGGTAAGACAACGGTAATAAACCTGCTTATGCGGTTCTACGACACTGATAAGGGAACCATAGAAGTAAGCGGTGTGGATATAAAGAAGATGCAAAGAAAAGCCCTTCGAAGTATGTACGGAATGGTGCTTCAGGATACCTGGCTGTTTGAAGGAACCGTAAGAGAAAATATAGCCTACGGCAAGGAAGATGCCACAGAGGATGAGATAATAAATGCAGCCAAGGCTGCGTATGCCCACAGTTTTATCAAACGTCTGCCAAACGGCTACGATACGGTGATAACAAAAGAAGGGTCAAATCTTTCCCAGGGTCAAAGGCAACTTCTTTGCATTGCAAGAGTTATGCTGATAAAACCTCCCATGCTGATTTTGGACGAGGCTACCAGCAATATAGATACAAGAACTGAAATCCATATTCAAAAGGCTTTTGCCCGGCTGATGGAAGGACGGACCAGTTTTATTGTGGCCCACAGACTTTCTACTATAAAAGAATCCGATTTGATTTTGGTTATGAATCAGGGAAAGATTATTGAACAGGGAAGCCATGATGAACTGCTAAATGAAGGAGGATTCTATCATAAACTTTACCACAGCCAGTTTCATGTCCCACAGACATAATTAAGTTATTGATTAATTATCTATTTTTAGTAAGCATGAAAAATCAGGATATTTGAGTAATATATATAAGCAAATGAATATTGGATTAATGGTTTCAATCCAGCCTGCTGTGAATATGTGACTGGCTTAGGACAGGAAAAAGTCTGCCATTCTCACATACACGGCAGGTTTTATTTTTGAATAATAAAATACGGATAAAATTATGTGTTTTTTCGTTAAGTCTTTAGATTTTATTTAAAAATATATTTGCCGATTACAGGCAGAAATTTTAATAAAAGATGTTTTTGTGGGAAGGTTAATTTGTCAGGTATACTACCCCCAGAGATTGTACATAATGGAAAAATAGAACAAACATTCGAAAATCTATTGCTTTTACCATATCACTGTGATATAATTACAGACACTTAAGAAGATACATACGATATGTATGCACTTTTAAAATAATTGCATTTTTATGTTTATATTATTTTGCTCTGGATAAAGATAATATAAACCAATTTAATGAATTTGTGGCGATTATTAATATATATTGCTGCGTTAATACACTGAAATAAACAAGTGAAAATAATTGAGAAAATAAACGTATGACTGATATTTTAGATTACTGAAAAACGGCCGGATGGCCTTTTAGCAGTCTATTTTTTAGCAGACTTATAAAACAGTGTTATAACCTTAATCTATATTAAAAAAAGCGGATAACTATGAAAGGAAGGTGTCGTTATGGAGTTTAAGCTGGTTTCCGAGTTTGCCCCGACGGGAGATCAGCCCCAAGCCATTCAGGCTTTGGTGGAAGGCTTTAAAAAAGGTAACAAATATCAGACATTGCTTGGGGTAACAGGTTCGGGAAAAACCTTTACTATGGCAAATGTTATACAGCAGCTCCAAAAACCGACCTTAGTCATAGCTCACAATAAAACTCTTGCGGCACAATTGTACGGAGAATTTAAAGAATTTTTTCCGGAGAATGCGGTCGAATATTTTGTCAGCTACTATGATTATTATCAGCCGGAAGCATATGTACCGTCGACGGATACTTATATAGAAAAGGATTCATCGATTAATGACGAGATTGACAAACTGCGCCACTCCGCTACGGCAGCATTGACAGAGCGAAGAGACGTTATAGTCGTTGCCAGTGTATCCTGTATTTACGGACTGGGTAGCCCTATCGATTACCAAAACATGGTCCTGTCTTTGCGGCCTGGTATGATAAAAGATAGGGATGATGTGTTAAGAAGGCTTATAGACATACAGTATGTACGTAACGATATGGACTTCAAACGCGGATCATTTAGAGTACGGGGTGACGTAGTAGAGATTTTCCCCGCTTCATCAGCCGATGTGGCTGTAAGGGTCGAATTTTTCGGTGACGAAGTTGACAGGATATTGGAGATAGATGTACTTACAGGTGAAATTAAAAGCAGCCTTAAGCATATAGCCATATTTCCCGCATCCCACTATGTAGTGGCGCCGGAACAGTTGGAGATAGCAATAAAAAATATAGAAGCAGAATTAGAGGAGAGAATAAGCTACTTTAAGAGCGAGGACAAGCTTCTGGAAGCCCAGAGAATAGCCGAAAGGACATATTTTGATATAGAGATGCTCAGGGAGACGGGTTTTTGCTCAGGAATAGAGAACTACTCCAGGCATTTAACAGGACTGAAACCCGGACAACCTCCCCATACCCTTATTGATTATTTCCCGGATGATTTTCTCATAATCGTAGACGAATCCCATATGACAATTCCGCAAATAAGAGGAATGTATGCCGGGGACAGGTCCAGAAAGCAGACCCTGGTGGATTACGGTTTCAGACTGCCGTCGGCTCTGGATAACAGGCCCCTTAATTTTGAGGAATTCGAAAGCAAAATAAATCAAATACTGTTTGTTTCGGCTACACCTGCAGAATACGAAAAAGAACACGAACAGCTTCGGGTGGAACAGGTTATACGTCCTACAGGCCTTCTGGACCCGGAAGTATCCGTGCGGCCGGTTGAAGGCCAGATTGATGATTTGCTTGGAGAGATCCGAAAAGAAATTGAGAAAAAAAATAAGGTTCTGGTAACAACTCTGACCAAGAGAATGGCCGAGGATTTGACATCTTACCTGAGAGAAGTAGGCATCAGGGTGAAATATCTGCACTCCGATATTGATACACTGGAGCGGTCAGAAATAATCAGGGATATGAGAATGGATTTATTCGATGTTCTTGTAGGTATAAATCTTTTAAGAGAAGGACTTGACATACCGGAAGTAGGCCTGGTGGCGATTTTGGACGCGGACAAGGAAGGATTCCTGCGGTCCGAAACATCCTTGATACAGACCATAGGAAGAGCTGCCCGAAATGCCCAGGGTCGTGTTATCATGTATGCGGATTTAATGACTGAAGCCATGAGGAATGCTATCAGTGAAACCAACCGCAGAAGAAAGATACAGCATGAATACAATGTTAAGCACGGTATTACACCTACAACCATACAGAAAAAGGTACGGGATCTGATAAGCATATCCAAGAAAGTAGACCAGAATATTAACGAAATTGAAAAAGATTTGGAATCCATGTCAAAGCAGGAATTAAACGAGCTTGTTAAGAAGATTACCAAGCAAATGCATGCTGCGGCTGCGGAACTTAACTTTGAGCTGGCTGCAGAACTGCGTGACAAAATGATAGAGATTAAAAAACACCTGCTGGAACTGGAAGGAGATAATAAGTAACTGAATAGAGGTCAGTACCGGAAGGCATAGAAAGTTTGTCCGGTACGATAAGTTTCAACAATAGCAATTTCAATTTTATTAAAGAAGCAATCTATTATTAACTTTATGAATTAAATTTATAGATATACGATTTAAGAAACAGGTGAAATTATGTCAGATCAAAAAAAATATATCAGAATAAGAGGAGCTAAAGAAAATAATTTAAAGAACATTGATGTAAATATACCCAGAGATCAGCTGGTAGTTCTTACAGGCCTTTCCGGGTCAGGTAAATCATCCCTGGCTTTTGATACCATATATGCCGAAGGGCAAAGAAGATATATGGAATCATTGTCTTCTTACGCCAGACAATTTTTGGGGCAAATGGAGAAACCCGATGTGGAAAGCATAGAAGGGCTTCCCCCGGCTATATCGATAGATCAGAAATCCACAAACCGCAATCCCAGGTCCACAGTCGGAACCGTGACGGAGATTTATGATTACCTGCGTCTTTTATTTGCCAGGGTAGGTATTCCTCATTGCCCCAATTGCGGAATGGAAATAAGAAAGCAAAGCGTAGACCAGATGGTAGATGAGATAATGAGCCTTCCCGAAGGCACAAGGATACAGCTTTTGGCTCCGGTGGTGCGGGGACGCAAAGGGGCCCATGCAAAATTGTTTGAACAGGCAAAACGCAGCGGATATGTCCGGGTTAGAGTTGACGGAAGTATATATGATTTAAGTGAAGAAATAAGTCTGGATAAGAATATAAAGCATAATATTGAAATAATCGTTGACCGTCTGGTTATCAAAGAAGGAATTGAACAGAGGCTTACCGATTCAATAGAAAATGTATTAAAGCTTGCCGAAGGCCTTATGATAGTGGATGTAGTAGGCGGTGAGCCTATGCAATTCAGCCAAAATTTTGCCTGCCCCGATTGTGGCATAAGTATTGAAGAACTGGAGCCTAGGGTATTTTCTTTCAACAATCCTTTCGGAGCTTGCCCTGAGTGCCACGGTCTGGGAATCCGGATGGAATTTGACGAGGACCTTCTTATTCCTGATAAAGATTTAAGCCTTATAGAGGGAGCTGTTGCGGCTCCCGGCTGGCAATCCGTAAAGGATAAGGGCAGTTTCACACGAAGCATTTTGGAAGCTATGGCCAAAGCATATAATTTTGACTTGAAAACCCCCTATAAAGATTTGCCCGAGCATATAAAGGATATTTTTAAATACGGTACCGGCGGGAAATCTCTGCAAGTTCATTACACAAGCCAGAGAGGCCAGGGAGTTTATGATGTTGTTTTTGAAGGTCTTATAAAGAATGTTGAAAGACGTTACAGAGAAACTTCGTCAGAAGCGGCAAAACAGGAATATGAAACATTTATGAGAGCAATACCCTGCAGTTCCTGTAACGGTAAAAGGCTTAGAAAAGAAGCTCTGGCCGTTACTGTAGGCGGCAAGAATATAGCGGAGATGACGGAACTGTCCGTCCGTGAACTGGCTGAATTTATGGAAAACATAAAGCTTACCGAAATGCAGATGAAGATCGGTGAGATGATATTGAAAGAAATTAAGGCCAGATTAAACTTCCTTATAAGTGTAGGTCTGGATTATCTTACTCTGGCCAGGTCAACAGGGACTCTGTCAGGAGGAGAAGCCCAAAGAATCCGTCTGGCTACACAGATAGGGTCTGGATTAGTGGGTGTGGCTTACATTCTGGACGAGCCCAGCATAGGACTTCATCAGAGAGATAACGATAAGCTGATTAAAGCCTTGCAGGATTTAAGGGATTTGGGCAATACCCTGATAGTGGTAGAACATGACCTGGATACCATGTATGCGGCGGATCATATTGTGGATATCGGACCCGGAGCTGGAGAACACGGAGGACTGGTTGTTGCCGAAGGTACGGTAGAAGATATTATTAAGGCTGAGAATTCTATAACCGGTGCATATCTCAGCGGGAGAATAAAAATTCCGGTACCCAAAGAAAGACGCAAACCTACCGGATTTCTTACTATTGTAGATGCACACGAAAATAACCTAAAACATATAAACGTAGATATACCTTTGGGAGTAATGACTTGTATTACCGGTGTGTCCGGTTCGGGAAAGAGTTCACTTATAAATGAAATTCTGTATAAAAAACTGGCCAGAGAACTTAACCGGGCCCATACCATACCCGGAGCCCACAAAGATATCTTAGGCATAGACCAACTGGACAAGGTTATAAATATAGATCAATCCCCTATCGGAAGAACACCCAGGTCAAACCCTGCTACTTATACCGGAGTATTTGATCAAATCAGGGATTTGTTTGCCGCAACTCCTGATGCCAAGATGCGTGGATATACCAAAGGAAGATTCAGCTTCAATGTCAAAGGCGGACGCTGTGAAGCCTGCAGCGGAGACGGTATTATAAAGATAGAGATGAACTTTCTTCCCGATATTTATGTTCCCTGCGAAGTATGTAACGGAAAAAGATACAACAGGGAAACCCTGGAGGTAAAATATAAGGGTAAGAGCATATATGATGTTTTGAACATGACAGTGGAAGAAGCATTAAAGTTCTTTGAAAATATTCCGTCCATTAAAAGAAAGATACAGACTTTATATGATGTAGGCTTGTCATATATCAGGCTCGGACATCCATCCACAACCCTTTCCGGCGGTGAAGCACAGAGAATTAAACTGGCAACGGAGCTGAGTAAGAGAAGTACGGGAAGAACCATTTATATATTGGACGAACCTACCACCGGACTCCATTTTGCCGATGTTCATAAGCTGATAGACATTTTAAAGAGATTCTGTGAATCGGGGAATACCGTAGTCGTAATAGAACACAATTTGGATGTTATAAAGACAGCGGATTATATTATTGACATGGGGCCGGAAGGCGGAGACAAGGGCGGAACCGTTGTTGCCCGCGGTACTCCTGAAGAGGTGGCTCAAAACGAAAAGTCTTATACAGGTCAATATTTGAAGAAATATTTACAGGACTAAGTCAGCTGCTAATTTTTATATTTAATAACAATTTAAATTAATAAAATTAATTATTATTTATATTATTTCATATTTCAAAAGGGCATTAAAGATACAAATATTCTTTAATGTCCTTTTGGGATATAATTGTTGGGAGAGTTACATATGGAATCTAATTTTTTTGCCATGATATCAAGAATGAAATTTATAGAGCGCTGGTCGCTTATGCGTAATTCCAGGCAGGAGAATTTAAGCGAGCATTCCCTGGAGGTTGCTATGCTTGCCCATGCTTTGGCGGTTATCAGCAATGAACGTCTGGGCAACAGCCTGAATGCGGAAAAAGCAGCAGTCCTTGGAATATACCATGATGCCACCGAAATTATAACAGGAGATATGCCTACGCCAATTAAGTACTTTAATAAGAATATCCAAGGGGCATTTAAAGAAGTGGAAAAGGATGCTGCAGAAAAATTATTCTGTATGTTGCCGGATTATCTGAAAAAATATTACGAAGATATCTTTTTTCCCTCCAAAGAAGATACATATTTACGCAAGCTGGTAAAGGCAGCAGATAAAATATCTGCTCTGATAAAATGCATAGAAGAGGAAAAAGCCGGTAATAAGGAGTTTGTCCTGGCAAAAAAATCGCTTTATGACCAGCTGAAAAATATGAATCTAAAAGAAGCGGATATATTTATGGAGGAATTTCTGCCGGCATACAGCAAGACTTTGGATGAGTTAAGCTGATGATTTTAAGGGGTGAAGGATGATGATTGCTGCCAACGGCCAATGGATTATGGAGGGCTTGGACCGAAACGACGAAAGGCGTATTAAAAATGTTGAAGAATTGAAGGAATATATAAATAAAGTAGGTTTTCTACCGTTTTTTAAAGGAGAAGTAGAAGGATTTTCTTTGGAGGAGATGACCGCCAGGGATGCCTGGTGGTCGGGAGATCCCGTGGAGGACCCCTGGGAGTGGAGGGCAATCATTGCCGAAAAAAGCGATATTGCATACGGTAAACTTTTCTGTAACAGAGCAGGATTTATATCAAAAGAATGGTTTCCGATATTTGTGTCCTATCGCAGGGACGGATATGATTTTGACAGCAGGTATGAGGACGGACTTGCAAGCATAAGGCAAAAGAAAATTATCGATGTTTTGAGTGAGCATGACAGGGTGGCGTCTTATGAATTGAAAAAACTGGCGGGTTTTAATAAGGGTGGCGAAAAAAACTTTGAAGGGACGCTGACATCCCTTCAAATGCAGACCTATGTCCTTATCCGCAGCTTTAGAAGAAAGAAGAACAAGAAAAATCAGGAATATGGCTGGGCTGTTGCGGATTATACCCTTAGCGAAAATATATACGGCAGGGATTATGTCCGCAGTGCATATCATCTTTCGGCACAAGAGGCAAAGGATATGATTATAAATCATCTTATTAAGCTGTTTCCTGATGTAAATAAAACAGACGCAGAAAAACTGATTAAATAAATAAGCAAAACAAAAGCAAAGGGACGGTTCCCAACATGCAGAGGATAGGATTTTAACAAAGGAACCGTCCCGGGTTTACTTCCTACTTTATGTAGGATTCCATAATCTGAACTGCTTCTTTTTCGTTTTTATAGGCAGATTGTAATAAGGATACAATCTTAGTTCTGGTTTCATGGGATGTTACATCTTCATTTGTTTTAATCTGATATGCTTCCATCCATGCAGAGAAAACAGCCCTGTATAACTTTGCCAGCTCGCTTATATCGGCTTTTTCAAAATATTTATAGGCATATTCTTTCAATGCACAGTAAGTTCCGAGAAAATATTCGGCATTCCAGGATACGGCTATATCGGGATTTTCGTTAAAAATATTTATCAAAGCCTGATAAGCATCAAGTCCCTTTGCATTTTCACACCATTCACCGCCTTGTAGGTGGTTTATGGCCAGTTTCATAGTATCACGTAAAATATCATTCTGTGACTTATCTGATTTGCCTGTTATGGTCAGAACCGATAGTATTGGAATTTCACGCTTGCCTAAGGTATCATAAGGCATTTCACCGTAGTTATAATCAGGACTTGACGGTTCGGCTTTTTTGGCATTTATAGGAAGTGTGAAAAAGATCTGATTGTCGTCGTCATAGCCGGTAATAAGGCCCCATTCCGGAATGCCGATATCCCATGATATAGCAGGAATACCTCTGTCTATGGAAGCTTTGATAATCTTTATTGCTTCCATATGCTTTTCTTCCTCGATGTCTTTCTGGTCCCAATAACGTCCGACATAATCACAGAGCAGGCCGCCGTTTTCTACCCACGGCTTTTGACTGTCAAAGTCCCATATGCTTGTAGCTGAGGGACATAGGTCTTTGCTGACCCACATGCGGAAAGCAAAACCACTGGTTGCAACTATGTCTTCCGCATATTCGGGCCAAGGGCTGTTTTTTACAGCACATGCCAATGATTTGGCGAAAGAAAACAGATACCCGGTTGTGTCAGATATACCGTCCCATGAAATGTTAAGTTGTTTTTTCATAGTTTTACCTCCAATGGAATATATATTTTCTCGCTGAAAGCGCGAGATTCCTCGATATAGGTTTCAAATTCATGGCCGCCGGTACGTTTATAGCCACTGTTTGGCAGCCATATATTGTTTATATAGTCCCATGTACGATGAATGGTATTTACAAAATCAAAGTGTGACGTCTTGGGAGTTGTGAAAACAGCGTATAGGCCGCCTTGTATAGAAACTTCCACCGTATTGCTTATATCACCGAGGGCATCCTTTTTCCGTATGCCGATGAAATAGTCAAGCTTATTTTCCTTTTCGTTCCATACACTAATACCATAATCCTCACAAATCTTACCGCCCGAAAGCTTTTTGGACCATTTTCTGCTGTTGTATTTATTCCAGAAGTTTGGAGGATAGGATTCATCGCTCTTATAGGCTATCACGGAAAAAGGTTCAAGATATGTAAGTTCAGGCAATACTTCAAATGGGGGCGTTTCAAAACGAATGGCATCATACAGTTTCAGACTGTTTAATGCGGATTTATATTCTGTCGGCAGGATATGATGTTCTGAAAAAAATGCTCTGGTAAAATTCTCTTTTGAATTGAAGCTGTATTCAAAAGCAATTTTAGAAATTGGTTCATCCTGCTTCATATGCCTGATAATTTCGGTTAGTCTGCGTTTTCGTATATAATCGGCCGGCGTAAGTCCGGTTAGCTCTTTGAATATACGGATAAAATGGTAATCGGAATAACCGGCTACCCGGGCACAGTCTGAAATTATAATTTCATTTTTTAGATTTTCTTCAATATAGTTTATTGCCTGCATGATATGGCTTACATAATCCATATTTATCCTCCCTGTATACAGAATAACATAAAAAGAAAACGAATCATTGATAAAAATTGCGGAGTTTATATTATTATATCATCTGTTTAATGGCATTCCCATTATACGGTAAACGAAAATGTTCTTATTTTAATATTTTACCTGCAGATGATAGGAGAGCAGTGGGTTATATAAAAATTATTAACTGGTTATAAGAGTATCAAATTTTATATAAAAACAGGGCTTGCATCTAAATTTCTTTAGATACAAGCCCTGAATATTTTTCTATTCCCATTCAATCGTAGCAGGTGGTTTTCCTGTTATGTCATAGCATATACGGTTTACATGTTTCACTTCGTTAACAATTCTTCTTGATATTCTGCCAAGTACGTCCCAAGGAATTTCTACATATTCTGCCGTCATAAAGTCGGTAGTGGTTACTGCCCTTAAGGCAACGGTGTAATCATAGGTTCTTTCGTCCCCCATAACACCGACACTTCTTAAGTTTGTAAGAACTGCAAAGTATTGGCTGATTTTCCTGTCCAGTCCCGCTTTTGCAATTTCTTCCCTGTAAATGTAGTCTGCTTCCTGAAGAATTTTGACTTTTTCGGGTGTGACTTCACCGATTATACGAACTGCAAGGCCGGGGCCGGGGAAGGGCTGACGGTATACGAGATATTCTGGCATTCCAAGCTCAAGGCCGACTTTTCTTACTTCGTCTTTAAATAAATCTCTTAAAGGTTCTATGATTTCTTTAAAATCCACATAATCGGGAAGGCCGCCTACGTTGTGATGGCTTTTTATAACCGCAGATTTACCGAGGCCGCTTTCTATCACATCGGGATAGATAGTTCCCTGAACCAGATAGTCTACCTTGCCGATTTTTTTTGCTTCTTCTTCAAATACTCTTATGAATTCTTCACCGATTATTTTTCTCTTTCTTTCGGGATCGGTGACGCCTGCCAGTTTGTCATAAAAACGCTGTTGAGCATTAACACGGATGAAATTTACGTCAAATTTCTTTGTAAAAACTTCTTCAACTTCATCGGCTTCGTTTTTTCTTAAAAGACCATGGTCAACAAAGATGCATGTAAGCTGTTTCCCGACAGCCTTGCTTACCAACACAGCCGATACGGATGAATCAACGCCGCCTGATAATGCGCATAAAACCTTTTTATCCCCGATTTTTTCTTTTAATTTACGGACAGACATGTCAACAAAGGATGACATAGTCCAGTCACCTGTACAACCGCATACATTAAATAAAAAGTTTTTCAGCATCTGAACGCCTTCGGGTGTATGTTCCACCTCGGGATGGAACTGTACACCGTATAAGTTCTTTTCAGGATTTTCTATGGCAGCAACGGGACAGGATTCGGATTTTGCAATTACCCGAAATCCCGGAGCAACAGTTTCTATATAATCCGTATGACTCATTAGGCAGGTTGTATTTCGGGTTACATTTTCAAAAAGTTTGGAAGATGTGTCTACTTCTATTTCGGTCTTGCCATATTCCCGTTTTGGCGCCATGCTGACTTTTCCGCCGTTTAGTTGACTCATAAGCTGGCAGCCATAGCATATCCCAAGGACAGGTATTCCTAAATCAAAAATTTTAGGATCGCAGCTTGGGGCATCAGGTTCATAAACGCTGTCGGCACCTCCGGTAAAAATGATTCCTTTTGGGGCCTTTTGTTTTATAATTTCAATATCTGTATTATATGGAAGTACTTCACAATATACGTTACATTCCCTTACACGTCTGGCGATAAGCTGATTATACTGTCCTCCAAAATCAAGAACAATTATTAATTCCTTATCCACTGTTCATCCTCCTAATTTGTCATATAAGCTTCAAGTAAAATATGTATATCCGGACAGACTTTTGCCCTAAAAATTATGATTTATAATACATCATTTTGATGTAATCCGCAAGTCCTGTCGTTTTTTTATATATTAAAAATTCTAATGTTTTTGTTTATTGTAGATATTAATAATGAATAAAACTTATAATTATAAAAACATATAGGAAATTATTCTTAAAAATAATGTTTTTTATTTACAAAACCACTGTATAATGTTATTATTATCCTGTCATATTACAATATATGGTATATCTTGATTTTCAAAAGAGGTTTAAAAAGTACTTTTTATACATTTTATAAAACAGAAAGCAGGTTATATAATACATAAAATTTAATGAAAAATATATATTTTTTATAATGTAAAGGTTGTCTGGGGTAATATATTAGTTTCTTTAAACGCGTTTTTTTGAGTTTTAAAGTTTCGCAAATGAAACTTTAAAGCTTATTCAGGGGGTTATAAATATGTACAGACACTATATGCAAAATTTGTTTGATATGGTGCCGGAGATTGATTTTTATAAGGGATATGATTATTACCTTCATAATATTGAGAATTATTCGAAGGCATTATTGGCTACGCTAAAAAGC
>CAZIHC010000020.1:0-16636 GCA_964538605.1 uncultured Herbinix sp.
CTCCTGCTATAACTATTGCAAAAATAGTAGATATAACAGTTCCGGTCTTGATGGATTTTTCGTTCTTTATGGCATAAAATTTATGTACCATTTGAGGAAGTCCCCAGGTTCCCAGGGATGTTAAAATTACTACTCCGATTAAATTGACGGGATCGGGACCGAATATTGAAGTAAACACTCCATCTTGTCCCAAAGTTGCGGGAAGATCACTTTCTATCTCTGCCAGTTTTTCTACAGCGGTTAGCAAACCTCCCTGTCTCCCGAGAACTGCCGAAATCACAGCAATTATCCCGATTATCATAATTATTCCCTGAATAAAATCGTTTATGGCTGTTGCCATATAACCTCCGGCTATAACGTATATACCGGTAAGAACCGCCATAGTAAGAACACACACCCAATAAGGAATATCAAAGGCCATTCCGAATAATCTTGATAAACCGTTGTAAACCGATGAAGTATAAGGAACCAAAAAAATAAAAGCTATAAGTGATGCGGCAACTTTTAAAGCTTTACTGTCATATCTGCTGCCAAAAAAATCAGGCATGGTGGAAGACTTAAGATAATTGGTCATAATACGGGTTCTGCGCCCAAGTATTACCCATGCCAGCAAACTTCCGATTATGGCATTGCCTATACCAATCCAGGTGGCGGATAAACCAAATCTCCATCCGAACTGACCGGCATATCCGACAAAAACCACCGCAGAAAAATAAGAGGTCCCATAAGCGAAAGCCGTTAGCCACGGTCCGACCGATCTGCCTCCTAATACAAAATCCCCAACATTAGTGGCATACTTTCTGGCAAGAATGCCAACTGCAATCATAATTACAAAGAAAGAAACCAAAAATAATAACTTGATTACCACTTTTAATACCTTCCTTTATATGTATTCTTTACCCGTTTAACGCTTTAAAGCGTCTATGTCGTAAAGTAATGGTAACACTAATTATTTTTTCTGTCAATACTTTGACAATTTTTTTATGTTACTGTATATAAATTTTGTGTAATTTATACAAGCAAACGCACATGTTACTAAATCAAAGGACAGATTCCAAATAACGGTCCTACTTTAAATTAAAATAAAAAACCATCTTCCAAATGAGAATATATATTCTCGCATAGAAGACGGTTTTCTTTTACTAAATTATATTTAAATATTACTAAATTATATTAAATAAATGCGTTTATTGACTAATGATTATATAAAGTCTATTCTACATTAATTATTATAAACCGTTTTTATAAAAATTTTGGTTATGAACACTTTTATCCAATTGAATTTGAATATTGCAAATTTCTTCAAAAGCCCTGCTGTGAGAAACGGCTATCATCATGATGTTATTATC
Source organism: uncultured Herbinix sp. (assembly GCA_964538605.1). Taxonomy (GTDB): domain Bacteria; phylum Bacillota; class Clostridia; order Lachnospirales; family Lachnospiraceae; genus Mobilitalea. Next base: position 1,350 of record CAZIHC010000020.1, read on the forward strand.
AACAACATATTTCTCCAACCGCTTTAAAAGCTTCTCCTCCGTCTCCGCATCCAAAACGCTGGTAGCTTCATCAAGCAACAAAATCTTTGGATTTCTTAATAATACCCTTGCCAGGCATAACCTTTGCTTTTGTTTAATCCTCCTTTATTCCTCCTAGTATAACTGCACCACAAAATGCTGTTTTACTAACATTTTGGGTGCAGTTCTTTATAAACATTTATTTCGATTATTCTACTCTTGGTCTGCCACAACAGCTATACCAAGCTCTGCAAGCTGTTTATCATCAACAGTGCTTGGTGCCTCTGTCATCGGGCAGGAAGCATCCTTTACCTTAGGGAATGCAATAACATCCCTGATACTGTCTTCTTTTGCCATAAGCATGACAAGACGGTCAAGACCGTATGCCAAACCTGCATGAGGAGGTACACCGTACTTGAATGCATTAAGAAGGAATCCGAAGCGGTTGTAAGCTTCTTCCTTGGTAAAGCCTAAAACTTCAAACATTTTTTCCTGAACGTCGTTTTGATATATTCTTACGGAACCGCCTCCTATTTCGGTGCCGTTTAATACGATATCATAAGCCTTTGCCCTGACCTTGCCGGGATCCGTATCAAGCAAATGAAGGTCTTCATCCATAGGCATGGTGAAGGGATGATGCTTGGCCACATATCTGCCCTCTTCTTCGGAATATTCGAGCAGAGGGAACTCAGTAACCCAAAGGAATTTATATTCGTCTTTATTCAGAAGATCCAGCCTTTTTGCCAACTCTATCCGTAAATTTCCGAGGGCGGCAAATACGATATCATCCTTATCGGCGGCAAAGAGCAATAAATCTCCCGGCTTTCCTTCCATAGCATTAACTAAATCTGCCAGTTCCTGCTCGGTCATGAATTTTGCAAAGGATGACTTATAGGAACCGTCCTCATTAATTGCAAGGTAAGCCAAACCTTTGGCTCCGAAATCTTTTACAAAGTCAACCAAAGAATCAATCTGCTTTCTTGGCATATTGGCCTGTCCCTGTGCATTGATGCCGCGGACGGAACCGCCGTTTTCTATGGCTGATGTAAATACACCGAAACCGCAGTTTTTGACTATCTCCGATACATTCTTAAGCTCCATGCCAAAACGGATATCTGGCTTATCGGAGCCGAATCTTTCCATAGCTTCCGCATAAGTCATTCTCGGTATCGGAAGCTCAACATCTATACCGATACATTCTTTAAACAATGTCTTAAGCAGCCGTTCGTTTACATCGATAACGTCGTCAACATCAACAAAGGACAATTCCATATCTATCTGGGTAAATTCAGGCTGACGGTCTGCTCTTAAATCTTCGTCACGGAAGCACTTTACTATCTGGAAATACCTGTCGTATCCGGCAACCATCAAAAGCTGCTTAAAAAGCTGGGGTGATTGAGGAAGGGCATAGAAATTGCCGGGATATATACGGCTGGGAACAAGATAGTCCCTTGCTCCTTCCGGTGTGCTTTTTGTCAGCATGGGCGTTTCTATTTCAAGGAATCCTTCCTCTGTCAGGAATTTACGTACTACAGTCGTTGCCTTGCTTCTTAACATCAGGTTTCTTTGCAAATCCGGTCTTCTAAGATCCAGATATCTGTACTTAAGCCTTAAGTCTTCCTTGGTTTTGCTGTCCTCCTCAATAGGGAAAGGAGGGGTTTCCGCTTCTGAAAGAATTCTTAAATCATGAGCCCTTATTTCTATATCTCCTGTTACCAGGTTTTCATTTACCGCACCGGATCTGTATTCTACTCTTCCGGTAACGGCAATTACATATTCACTCTTTAAACGTGCCGCTTTGGCAAAGCCTTCGCTGCCGATATCGCTTTCTTCAAATATAATCTGCAGAATTCCGGAACGGTCTCTTAAGTCTACAAATATTATACCGCCCTTATTCCTGCTTTTTTGTACCCATCCCATTACCGTTACTGTTTCACCGACATTATTTCTGGATACTTCGGTACAACGATGGCTTCTGCGTAAACCTTTCATAGATTCAGCCATATTTTCAATCTCCTTTTTCTATAAGTATGCCATATATTTTAATTAATTTATTTAAAACTGTCTACTGATTATATTTTACTTCCTTATTCGTTGATATAAAAGTCCAGGCATCTTCTGTTGCAGGTCCTGGGCCTGACTATATTCGTCCCTACCCTTACATGTTCAGGATGTGTCTGATACGCCTTATATGCTTCTTCACTTACAAAGACCGAATCAAGAAGAATATCAGCATCGGATGAAAACATAGGCTTTATAAGCACCTCCAGGGATACAATCCCGTCAATCAGGTTTTTTAAGTTCTCCAATTCTCTTTTTATCTCTTCAGCATGTTTTTTGTTTTCTTCATCGGAAAACTCTTCTCTGAAATTCCAAGCCACAATATGTCTTATCATATATTATCCCCCTTGCCACTCTGCAATTTCATTTAAACAACCCAAATAATATTTTTTAGTATTCTAATTGACTCAGATAATTATAACATATGTGTTCAAAAATTCGTATCAAAAATTTTAACCGGTATTATATAAGCCTGCCGGATCACTTTAAAAGTATTTAAAGCAAAACGAAAGAAGGCTGCTTCATCCCGTCAGGTTTTAAGATCGGAAATCCGAACCCTTTATGAAACAGCCTTCCTGAAAGATATGATATATGCAGATTATTGTGTTATAAATGGAGATGCGGGAAGTCCTTCTTTATTATATAAATTTGCTTTCTCGGGATTATCCGCCCAGGCATAACGAACCCTTACAGGTTGTGATACTTTTTTGCTGTATACTACTACACTGTCATTATCTATTTCGGCCTCGGCAGGATAAAATACTCCGTCTTTTCCGCATATTTCAAAGGCTTCAAGCTTATTTCCCTTTACTGTCAAGCCGCTGCCGGTGTATTTGAAATATAGCCTGATTTTGTTTCCTTCGACAGTCATCCGGTCATATATAGGCCCGCTGCAAATGATGTCTTCACCAAACACCTGATTTAACGCCCAAAGGGCCAGTCTCTCACCGACACTCTTTTTATCCCAGGGGTGAAGATCATTATACATACCCACATCAATTGTTACCGCCATTCCGGTGTTGGGTACTTTAAGTACCCGCCTTTGTGCCTCCCTAAGTTCTGCCCATCCGCTGACTTCCGGTTCCATCCTCCACGGACAATAGTTGGCAAGCTGCACATAATAGAAGGGTATATCTCCCAGATCCCAAAGCTTTCTCCAGTCGTTTATAACAGCTTTAAACAGTTCCTTGTAATCGTAGGGGTATCCCGTATTTGACTCGCCCTGATACCAAAGAACCCCCCTAATGCTGTAGTTTCTCAAAGGATATATCATACCGTTATAAAGACCGGTAGGTTTATATTTGAAGAAAGTAACCGGGTCTTGGGCTTTTGTTATAGCTCCTATTTTATATCTCCATGTTCCGGATATAGGTATCTGTTCGTCTTCTATCTTAATATAATATGGCATATCTGTTACAAAACCGCCGATATTCAAAGTCATAATAAGACGGACGGCGATTACGTTTCTTCCGGTTTTTAATAATCCTGCCGGGATTTTATATCTTCTGGGAGGATAAAGGTATCCCGTATTTCCGACCTGAACACCGTTAATATAAGTATCATCGCCATCAATGAGTGTACCAAGTATTAGTTTTCCCTCTTTGCCTGCCAGCCTTTCGGGAAGCCAAAATTCTTTTCTAAACCATACAGATCCTCTTATAGGCTCCAGTTCCGTTCCCCGGAAGCTTGCCGGTAAATCAATATCTCTCCAATCGCTGTCATTATATTTTTCACTGTACCAGGGTTCCGGTTTTTCATGCAGGCCTTCGTCTTTTTTGTAAAGCTCATCATACCAGTTCTGGGTTCTTTCGGTATCACTTGCTATCGTATCATTTACATAGGATTCGTCTTTACATTGCTCCAATACATCTATATATCTGTCAAATCTCATAAGAGTTTGTTCACTCATCCAGGCTTCTGCCGGTGTTCCGCCGATTGCGGTAAAAAGCAGTCCAATCGGTATTTTATATTTGTCATAAATTTTCCTTGAGAAGAAATAGCCTATCGCACTGAAACTATACACCGTTTCGGGATTTACAGGTACCCACGTTCCTTCGCTTAGTTCGTCCACAGGCCCGTTAAAATTATAGACCATGGGAACAGTAAATTGCCTTATTTCAGGATAATCGGCCCCTTTTATCTCATCTTCAAATAAATCAAGGGTACGGCTTATAGGAATCTGCATATTGGATTGTCCGCCAAGCACCCATACATCGCCCACAAGTACATCCTTAATTACTTTTTCCTCATTCTCATGGTTTATAACAATTTCATAAGGTCCGCCCGGCTTTAAATCATATAATTCAATAGTCCAGCTGCCGTCATCATTTACAACTGTCTTATATTCATTATTCAAAAAAGTTAGCTTTAATTCTTTGCCGGGAATTCCTTTTCCCCATATCTTCACTCTGGAATCTCTTTGGAGCACCATTCCGTCGCTAAGTAAAGGTGAAAGCCAAATCTTATTTGTCATTTTATTATCGTAAGTCTCCTTTCAAAGTTAACAGTATCCAAATGCCAATATAGTGAAATTTTTCTTTTCATCGCCATGGATCATGGTTAACTCAACTAAATGTTCTTTATTTTCATCCCCGGAATACACCAATTTGGCTATGGGGTTATTCCATCCAAAAGTACGATAACCGTTATATATCCCCGCATTTTCGTTATCAACCCGAATTTCAATACTGCCTTCTGAAATATCATTGCTTTCTTTATATATTATGAATAAGTTCCTAAATTCCAGTTTAAATCTAAAATATGTATCCGGCACACTAAGGTCACGAATCCATCCGTTAGGAAACTCATTTATAGTAACTGCCTTTTGAAATCCCATCATGGATACCTGATTAAAATTGGTCGAGTCAAGTATCTTCATATCCTTATAGGATACTCCATAGAAGGGTTTATTTAAGACCTCTTCTTCTTTGTCTTCCGGCTGATTTTCTACAGTATCAAAATAATTGGCGATAAAATCGGTTACCAATTTGTTTCCTTTAATGTTTGGATGAATGTTATCATCGGCATAATCCGACCATTTCATTCTTCCCGCTATAAGTTCCGGTCTGATTGCATTACATACACTGATCATCGGAAGATTATAATTTTCACCTATCACCTGCATATGCCCCTGACATGTATACCCGCCTTCCGACTGCATGAACAATAAAACAACTGCCGGTCTGCTTTTCCATTTCAGAAGACGTACAATCAGGCTTTCAAAAGCTTCCCTGTGTATGGCATCCTTTGTATCATTAACGGAATATTCTACAAATACAATATCCGGATTATATTTTAGCACATCCTGTTCCAATCGGATAAGACCAATTAATGAAGTTACTCCGTTCATTCCGGCATTAATATATCTTATATTGTCACCGAAAGCAAATTTTTCTTTAAAATATTTATAGGAAGATATGGCATAAATCTTATCGCCGTATTCTCTAAACCCAAATGTTATTGAGCCGCCAAGATAGACGACAGTTACTATTTGTCCGCTTTTGGCTTTACTTATAGCTTTTTTCATTCTGTAATTATTTCCTGTGCTGATTAAGGACCTTTGTACCATTTCTTTATGGTAATCCGTATTCATTTATATCTCTCCATATATATTATACTGTCATTTACAGGAAATGAGTCTTTCCATTAATTTTTGACTTGGAAAAGACTCATTTCCTAATCTTAATTATACCTTAATCAGCGTAGAAGTCATTAATAATTGCATCAAATTGAGCTGATGCTTCTTCGGCAATTTCTATAGCCGATTTTGTAGCATACCCCCCGTCATCCATATTTCCGCCCCATCTGAAACTTAAGCCGGGTACCTGGTAAAGCAGCGAGCGTACACCCTGACCTTTAATCATAGGTATAATGGTTTCCTCAACAGCCCTAGAATCTCTTACTCTTGTATAATAATATGAATAGTCTTCTTCAGCATCCTCATATCCCGGAGGTGCGGAAACCCACTTGGTGTATGCAAAGATTACATCATCTGCTCTTTCCGGATCTAAGGTACTTGGCATAACTCTTACGTTGCCAAGGAACATTGTCTGCATCTTGGCCTTAGGCCCGGGTCCCTTCGGGAAGAAGCAATATCCCCAATCATCTTCCATATCCTGCAGAGAAGGATGTTCATACCATTCGCCCACCATCATGGCCGCCTGTCCGTTTGCAAATGCTCCTACCCACCATTTATGTTCTGCTCCATCAGGAGTAGGCTGCATATATCCCTTGTTATACAAATCTACGCCGAATTTGATAGCTTCCAGATAGTCGTCTGACATCTGGTTGTTCTCATATCTACCTGTTTCTTCGTTAAACCTTACATAATCTGAACCGTTGCTGAATACTGCTGCTTTTGAAAATTCAACAGACCAGCAGGTAATTGCATAGATATCGGTAATTCCGTCAGAATCTCTGTCTATAGTAAGCTGTTTACACAACTCTTCAAGCTTATCCCAAGTCCAGACATTCTCATCCTGCTGTAAATCGTACAACAAGTCGGGTTCCAGTCCGGCTTCTTCAAAAATTCTCTTGTTCCAGAATATACCAAGTCCGGGACTGTTACCTTCTTCGGTAAAGCCGTATATCTTGTCACCTTGTTTCATAAATTCGATAACCGATTGATTCCATAATTTGTCCGAAGGATTAAAGCTGGGCAAATCGCTGAGCGGATAAAGAAGTCCCTGTTTTAAAGGTTCCGGAACGAATTTGGGGTCCATAATGAAGATATCGGCTAAAGGTGCTCCCGACATAGTAGATGTTATAAACAGTTCCTGATATTCATTCCAAGTACCGATGTTTTCCTGAACCAGAGTGAAATTATGTGTTTCCTGTAGTTCTTCTCTGTACTCCTGCTGGGCAATTTCTCTTGCCGTCGTCGGTTCACTCTCTCCTGTAGTGTACCAGTCCGCTACCTTAATCTGAATGCCTCCAAGATCTCTGGGCGGTTCCGGTGTAGGCGTCGGAGCTTCAGTCGGTGTTTCTGCTTTTTCATCCTCTACCGGAGCCACCGTTGGTTCCGGTGCGTCTGCCTGTTGTTCTTTTTTTGCACATGCCCCAAGAATCAGAGCAAAAATCATTAGCAAAGCAATAACAGAACTTACTTTCCTTATTTTCTTCATAATCCTCTCCTTCTCCATTTCTTTATTTTTCATCGTTGCAAATGGATTTCCCCTTTCTTATTTTAATATTGGATATATATATAAAATAAAAAGAGGAAAGAATATAAAGAAAGGGGAAGCGCTCACTACTATTGTAACAAATTGCCTTATCATAAGCTAATTGTTATTGACTTATTATTCTCATAAGCTTATACTTATATCATAAATTACCAATAATAAAGGAGGCTTATATGACAACCCAACAGATTGAGTATGTTCTTACTCTGGCGGAAGAAAAAAGCTTTTCAAAAGCCGCACAAAAACTATATGTTACCCAGCCCTCCTTAAGCCAATTCATAAAAAACCTTGAAAATGAACTTCATGTCCAGATTTTTGACAGAAGCACCTCTCCCATACGTCTTACTCCGGCAGGAGAAGCATTTGTAAGTGCCGCCCGGAAAATTAAAGCAATTGAAGATGAGTTGTATAAACAGATAGCCGATCTTACAAACTTAAAAACCGGTGAATTAAGAATAGGTACCAGCCCGTTCCGTGCCTCATGCTTGCTGCCAAAAAGCATAGCAAAATTTCATGAGCTATATCCCGGAATAACCATACATATCCTTGAAGATGTGACAGACAAGCTGGAAGAAGCCGCCATGGACGGCAGTATTGATCTTTTCTTGAGTACAGGCCCGTTTGATGAAAATATTTTTCATGTCGAAGAACTTGCCATAGAACAGCTCTTTCTTGCCGTCCCTCCGGACAATCCTATCAATAAAGGTTTAGAATCTTACAGGGTATCGGATTATGACATAAAAATGGACACTGCCAAGTTCCACAAAACTCCCTCCGTAGATTTGTCCGTATTCAGGTCGGCTCCTTTTATATTTATCAGGCAAAATCACAAATTATACGACATAGCATCAGAATTTTGCCTGTCAGCCGGTTTTAATCCCTATATTATATTATGCAGTGAGCGGCTGGAAACTGCACTTTCCTGGGCTTTAGCCGGAATCGGATGCACTTTTGTCCCCGACTTCTTAATAAAATTCGGCAATTACGAAAAACATCCGATATATTATAAGCTTAACCACCCGAAAGCAACCCGCAAAATATGTATTGTCTACCGGAAAAACCGCTATCTGTCCAGAGTTGCTCTGGAATATATAGCACTTCTAAAAAAGCTTATAGGATACGGAACCTGGTACTATAATAATTAGGAAAATCGCACGATTTTAAATTGCTATACCACGAAAACTGATTCAAAGTCCAAAAAAACCTGTTGTAATTTTACACTCATGAACTGCCTTGCAGTCCCAAACGGGTATAATTACAGCAGGTTTAATTATATAGATTCAATATGGACTTAACATATATAATATTGTCAATCACTACTTGTTTTTAATATCAACAGGTCAGGATATATACGCCTTAACTATCTTTAAAGCTACTGATATCCTTGTCTGTTTCTTTAACTTATCCTATTATTCCGTTTCTGTGTTCTTTTATAATATAATTTCTATTAAGTAAATCATATAACGTAATTATATTAATTACCGGATTTATAATCATTTATAAATGAAGTTATTTCATTCAGGCTTATTTCGGTCTGATTTCCGGTTTCCATATTCTTTATATTGGCTTTGCCTGTGGCCAGCTCATCGGCTCCGATTATTACCGTGTGTACCGCACCGATTTTGTTGGCATACTTCATCTGTGCCTTTACGCTGCGTTCCATATAATCGGTTTCCACAATCAGGCCTTGTTTTCTTAAATCCCTGACTATCTTATAAGCCGCCGCCTTTGCTTCTTTACCCAATATGCCGACATACAGGTCCACATCAGGCTCTTTTGGAAGCTCTACTTTTTGTGCTTCCAGTTCGTTAATAATCCTTTCAATACCGATTCCGAAACCAACAGCAGGAATATCCTGCTTTTCGTCAATTTCATGAACCAGATTATCGTATCTGCCGCCGCCGCACAGGGTAAAGCCTTCGCTGTTTATAAATTCGAATACCGTCTTTGTATAATAATCAAGGCCTCTTACTATACCTGTATCAACTTCGAAAGGAATTCCCAGGTCATTAAGAAGATTCTGCAGTTCATTAAAATGATTCCTGCAGTCCTCATCCAAATAATCAACGGTTCTGGGAGCGTCTTTTACAATTTCCTTACAGCTGTCTACCTTGCAGTCCAGTACCCTAAGCGGATTTTTTGTCATTCTCTCTTTACAGGTCGGACAGAGTTTGTCAGCATTTTTATTTAAAAAGACCAGTAATGCCTCATTGTAATCTTTTCTGCAATTCTTGCATCCGATACTGTTGATATGCAGTTTTATCCCCTTAAGGCCAAGCTTCTCCAAAAACTCCATAAGGAGGGAAATAATCTCTACTTCTGCCAGGGGACTTGCCGAACCGAAGAACTCAACACCGAATTGGTGGTGCTGTCTAAGTCTTCCGCTTTGGGGATTCTCATAACGGAAAGCCTGGGTAACGTAAAACAACTTTGTAGGCTGGCTTTCTGCATATAAGCTGTTTTCAAGATAAGCCCGGACAGTTCCTGCCGTTCCTTCAGGTTTTAAGGTTATGCTTCTTCCTCCCTTATCCTCAAAGGTATACATTTCCTTTTGAACTACGTCCGTTGTTTCCCCTACACCTCTCTGAAAAAGGACCGTATGCTCGAAAACCGGAGTTATTATTTCTTTAATGTTATATGTCCGGCATAACTTACGGGCCGTTTCCTCGATAATGGTTCTCTTATACATGTTGGAACCGTACCAATCCTGTGTTCCCTTCGGTCTTTGTGTAATCATCATAATCCTCCTAAAACCTTAAATTTAATTTCCCAAATCCAAATGGCCTGTTTTAAAATTTATAAAAAACTAAAGCAAAAATCAAACCTACATTCAAAAAATCCATATAAACTCTTATTTACTTTCTCTCAACTGCGGGTTATTAGTAAGAAATTCCTGCTTTCTTGCAATCATTTCATCTATCCGTTCAATATAATCATTCAGATTTTTTACGTTGTCTACCCGTTCAATTCTGTTCTCATCATAAAATACAAATTTGGACAAGGCTCCGGCACCCAATGCCAGTATGGTTTGTTTTTCTTCCATAATTAAAATATTGTATAAACCTTCCTTGCCGTCCCTTGCATAACCTATATTCTCAAGATTATCCGCCATATTCTTCTGTCTGTATAAATAATACGGAAGATAATCGTTCTTTCTTGCAAATTCCATGGATAACTCAAGCATTTTCGGTACGTCAACAGGCTGCAGATTGTAGAAGCTTTCTTTTTCGGCATTAAGCCTTGCAGCCCTCTTTATAGCCAGGGTATGAACCGTAAGACTGTCCGGATTTAGCATTCCTATCTTTTTTAGGGTATCTTCCACATCCTCGGGGGTTTCGCCGGGAAGTCCTATAATGATATCCATATTGATATTATCAAAGCTTATTTGTCTTGCCAGTGCAAAAGCTTCTTCAACCTGTTCTACCGTATGCCTTCTGCCTATAAGATCCAGAGTTTTTTGCTGCATGGACTGAGGGTTTATGGAAATCCTGTTTACGCCCCACTTTTTTAACACTTCCAGTTTTTCTTCAGTTATGCTGTCCGGACGACCTGCCTCTACGCAAAATTCCTTTACGTAATTAAAGTCAAACTGATTTTTTATTAAGCCGAGCAAGCGGTCAAGCTGACCGGCTGAAAGTGAAGTCGGGGTTCCCCCTCCCAGATAGACGCATATAAGTTTTTTTTCGGGAAAGCAAGTGGCCCCGTATCTTATTTCTTTTTCCAAGGCTTCAAGATAGCTTTCGATACGGCCGGCAAATCTTTCTGCCGAAAATGAGGGAAAAGAACAGTACAAACAGGTAGTCGGACAAAAAGGTATGCCTATATACAGGCTGTATCCGTTTTTATAGTCCATTTCATGAAGGATTCTTCTCTCCCTGTTGGCTATATCTATGCTTAAATCTGTTTTTTCCCTGGAGCAAAGGTATTCCTTTTCCATGATATCAAAAATAATATCCTCATGTAAGCCCTTATCCAGCATATCATATACCAGTTTGGTAGGCCTGATGCCGGTCAGTGTACCCCAGGGAAGTTCTCTTCCGCTTAGCTTCGAAAGCGTCATATATAAAAGCCTTTTTATGGCATTTTTATAAGCGGCCTTTTCTTCAACCGGGTCCGGCCCCTCGGCAGCCGCCTGATACTGTTTGCCTTCTATATCGGCGAATATACTGATTTTATTTTTGTCAAAATCCATCCGTATGAAGTCTGTTATATCGCTTTCTTTCGGTGTTTCATTATCCGTTACCAAGACTTCTTTTCGCGGATAAAATGCTTTGACCAGAGGATGGATATCGTTTTCAAATGTCCTGTCGGAAAGGATAATTTTTATCATTCTTGCTCCTGTTGTGTATTTTTAAAATCTATAGGAAAGGATTATATTGCTTTTCATGGCCTATGGTAGTAGGCCTTCCGTGGCCGGGATAAACTTCTGTTTCATCCGGAAAATCAAACAGCCTGTTTCTGATCGACTCTGTCAGTCTTTGCAGATTTCCTGTCGGAAGATCCGTTCTTCCTATGCTTTCATAAAAAAGAGTATCTCCGCTGAATAATGTGGATTCTTCTTTCAGATAATAGCAGGCTCCGCCTTCAGTATGGCCGGGAGTATATATAACCTGCCAGGTTAGTCCCGCTGCCTCAAACTCTTCCTTGTCTTTAAGGAAAAAGTCCGGTTCTAAACTTATTTCGCTTCCAAAATGGGCTGAAGCATTCAATTTTGGATCATTTAAAAGGGCCGCCTCTTCTTCACAGGCATAAATATCGGCGCCGGTAAATTCTTTTAATTTTTCGGCAGCCGTTATATGGTCAAAATGACCGTGGGTTAAAAGTATTCGCTTACACACCAGGTCATTTTCATTCAGATAACTATATATTTTTTCAGCCCTGTCGGCAGGATCGATAACGACAGCTTCCTTTGAATCCCGGGCCCTTACTATATAACAGTTGGTCTGCACCATGCCCAGCACCATTGTTTTAATTATTATCTTTTTCATAACACCTTACCTGCTTTCATAGTACAAAACCTGTAAGTATTTATTGTCTTGCTGCTGTTTATCCCGCAGTCCGTTCTATATCAAGCACGCTTTCCACATTACGGATTTTTGAAATAATCTCATTTAGCTGCTCAACGCCGTTTATTTTAAATCCGATACTGATGGATGCAGTACCTTGCTTGCTGGTTCTTACATTCATCGAAGTAACATCAATCTTGTTTTCAGTCAGAACTCTGGATATATCAACCAGAACGCCAATCCTGTTATTGGCGTATATCTTAATTTCGGCAGGATATTCACCGACATCTTTTACATTCTCATCCCATTCCGCTTCTATTAGCCTTGCCCTGTCTTCTTCAGGAAGATTAATCACATTTATACAGTCGGTTCTGTGAATGGAAACACCCCTGCCTCTGGTTATAAATCCTATGATTTCATCACCGGGTACCGGGCTGCAGCATTTTGAAAATCTTACCGCCAAATCATGCAATCCTTTTACCACTATACCGCTTTTTGATTTTGCCGTAGGAATTTTAATGTCCTTGTTTCCTACTATACCTGACAGAACACTTTCATCGGTCATTTCCGTCATGTTTTTCTTGCGGTGTTCTTCCAAAAGGCGGTTTATTACCTGGCTTTCTTTTAATCCGCCGTGCCCTACGGCTGCAAGAAGAGAATCCCAGTCTTTAAAACCATATTTTCTAAGGACGGCAGCCGTATATTCCGGCTTCATAAGATCGCTTAAAACAATATTTTTTTGCTTGCAGTAATTGGCAATTAATTCCTTGCCTTTATTTATATTATCCTCTTTTAATACGGATTTAAACCACTGGTTAATTTTATTCTTTGCCTGAGTACTTTTTACGATTGCCAGCCAGTCCCGGCTGGGTCCTTTGGAATTTTGGGAAGTTATTATTTCTACCCTGTCGCCGTTTTGGATAACATAATCAATCGGAACCAGCTTGCCGTTAACCCTGGCACCGACCATTTTATTTCCAACCGCACTGTGAATACTGTAGGCAAAATCTATGGTATTTGAACCCCTCGGAAGGGTTTTTACATCCCCGGTAGGGGTAAAGGCATAAACACTGTCGGAGAATAAATCAAAGTCGTTTTTAAGAAGGCTTAAAAACTCTTTATTGTCCGACAGGTCCCTTTGCCATTCCAATACCTGCCTAAGCCAGGCCAGCTTTTCTTCTTCGGCCTTGGTTGTAACGCCTTTTCCGTCTATGCCTTCCTTATATTTCCAGTGGGCCGCAATACCGTATTCTGCGGTTCTGTGCATTTCAAAAGTACGGATTTGAATTTCAAAAGGCTGTCCCATGGGCCCAATTAATGTGGTATGAAGGGACTGGTACATATTAGGCTTAGGCATGGCTATATAATCTTTAAATCTGCCGGGTATCGGCTTATACATTTCATGGATGACACCCAAAGCAGCGTAACAGTCTTTTAAAGTATTGACAATGATACGGACGGCAAATAAATCATAAATCTGGTCAAAGGTTTTATTTTGATTTACCATCTTCTTATAAATACTAAAGAAATGCTTTATTCTGCCGTCTATCTTAGCCTGTATACCGGCTTCACTGATATGCTTTTTGACGTCCTCAACTATACTGTCGATATAAGCCTGGCGCTCACTCTTTTTATATGCGACTTTTTCCGCCAGTTCCTTATAAACTTCCGGTTCCAGATATTTTAAAGACAAATCGTCAAGCTCCACCTTTATTTTGGATATACCAAGCCTGTGGGCAATCGGAGCATAAATGTCCATGGTTTCTCTGGCTATTTCTTTTTGCTTTTCCGGAGACATGTATTTTAAGGTCCGCATATTGTGAAGTCTGTCTGCCAGCTTAATTAGTATTACACGGATATCCTTTGCCATGGCCAGAAACATTTTTCTTAAATTTTCTGCCTGGATTTCAACCTTATCCTTGGAATAGTTAAGCTGGGTCAGTTTTGTAACGCCATCCACAAGTAATGCAATTTCGTCAGAAAACATTTCCGATATCTGTTCGAGAGTAATTTCGGTATCCTCTACTACATCATGCAGCAGGCCCGCTACTATACTCTCTTTATCCAGTTCAAGATCGGCCAAAATATTTGCAACAGAGAGCGGATGTATGATATAAGGCTCACCGGATTTTCTGTACTGGTCCTTATGGGCTTCCATGGCCAGTTTGAAAGCTTTATCCAGTATGGTAATGTCTGCGGACGGATGATACTTGATAACTTTGTCGGTCAACTGCTTATACAACTCTTCGGGCGTAGCAACAGAAGCTGGCACCGCTGCGGATGCCGGCTCACTTATTAAGCCCTGATTTGTATAATCGTTTATATTATCCATAATATCACCGCCTCTTTTATGTCATACACCGAAACTCTTTGCAATTTTATCATATACTACTTCTTTCTATAATTAATCATATTGAATAACAGCGTCAACATCAAATCCGGCCAGTCTTTCACGGCCTTTAAGTCCTTTAAGCTCAATTAAGAAAATAATTTTTACGACTTCGCCGCCTAACATTTCAACCAGCTTGGTTATGGCTTCAATGGTTCCTCCGGTTGCAATCAGGTCGTCTATAATTACAACCTTCTGTCCGGGCTTGATTGCGTCTTTATGAACCTCAATAGATGCTTTGCCATATTCCAGTTCATAATCGATTGAAACGGTTTCGCAAGGCAATTTCCCTTTTTTTCTTACAGGAATAAATGCTTTATTCATATTATACGCAATTGGAACGCCAAAGATAAATCCTCTGGACTCAGGACCTACTATAAGGTCAAAATCTACGTCCTTTAAAAGTTCCTGCATTTTGTCAATAGCAAGCTTTAAGCCTTCTTTGCTTTGGAGTATGCTTGTAATATCCCTGAATATTATTCCGGGTTCCGGAAAATCAGGTATACTTCTTACATAATCTTTTAACTCTTTCATTTTCACCCAAACCTTTCTTTGGATCAATTTTAATTTTTTGATCCTATTATAGATGAATATTATATCACTTCCGACAATAGTTCGCAAACCTAATTCATT
>CAZIHC010000021.1:0-16236 GCA_964538605.1 uncultured Herbinix sp.
CTGTCCGGCCTTTGAGTGTACATTACCTGCGGAAAAATACTGTGATTATTTTCAATTAAAAACTCTTCTATAAAAGCCGGAGTCGGGATGTTATCTATATCGATACTGTTGATAATATCCCGGATTTTGTTTACCGTGTCGGGATTTGCGACTTCACTGATGTATATCAGTGACATATCGGTTTTTGAAAGCTTTCCTGCAGTCAGTTTTTCGACCACAAGTTTTTCTGATCTTATTTTTCTTCTTATTAAAGCGGTATTTACCCGCATGGTTTCTACAAAGGATTCTTTGGAACCCTTCATCACATTTTCTTCTGTGGGTTCCTGTATGGACCGTTTTTCAAATTTTCTGATATCATAAACAACGGCTTTCTCTTCAAGATCAAATATCAGGGCTACCATGCCGCTAAGCACGGATTTTATCAATTTGTTATAATCCGTTTCTTCCGATGTAAATACATGGTATGCCCCTCCCATAAGAAGATAATCCATAAGTTGGCGTTCGGTCTTGCATTCTGCCAGATATGGATCAAATTTTAAAGTCGTAAGTACCGTCTGATCAAACAGATCATCATTAATAAGACCGTCTACTGCAAACAAATGGACAATTATACCGTTCTGATTTATTTTTATCGGTCTTACGACTATATCGCTGCTTTTTGAAAATAAATCCTTTATATATGCGGATTTAATGCGCTGCTCCATAATAATCCTTCTTTCCGTTAAGTAAATTGACTAGACCATATTACTATTAACTATAATTTCCTGATTATTCCCTAAGTATTCAAGCTAAATAAAGGTTAAGTTACAAATTTGAATATAAAAAAACCCGGTACAACAAAATACCGGGTTTAGTTTTTATTGTTTTTTATTATTTTATGGTCTTGTATTGAAGGCTTTTTCGCCAATTACCACATCAAGTGACATGGTTAATCTTTCTATGTTTCTGCAATTATAAAATGCATAATCTCCGATATATTTTACACTATTAGGAATTTTAATACTCTTTAAACCGGTACAGTTACAGAATGCAGCATTTCCTATTTTTTCAACACTGTCGGGAATTATTACATCCTTTAAATTTATACAGTTATAAAAAGCATTGTCATTTATTATTGTAACACTGTCGGGGATAATCGCTTTTTCAATACTGCTGTCTGCCCGAATTAAAAAATTATTTATAATAGCCATTGAATTTGTTTTAAGTTCGTTTTCAAGCCAAAATGTATTATCGAATGCATTCTGCCCTATACTGGTAACACTGGCAGGTAATTTGATTTCTGACAATGATGAACAGTCTATAAATGCCAATGCCCCTATACTTTCTATACTGTCCGGAATCGTTATAGTTTTTAGATTTGAACATGAAGCAAACGCAGCTTCATTAATACCTTTAACCCTTTTTCGATTATTACGTTTTTAAGATTTTTGCATTTATAAAATACGTAACTTCCCATACCGGTTATACTGCCAGGAATCGTTATACTTTCAAGGTTTTCACAGAAACTAAAAGCATAGTCTCCGATATATGTAACACTATTTGGAATTGAAACGCTTACTAAATTATTGCATTGATAAAACGCTTCTGCGGCAATACTTGTTACTGTATCAGGAATTGTGATATTTTTATCGTTTTTTGCTTTGACCAAAATATTGTTTACAATAACTAAAGAATCCTTGTCAAGTTTTGAATTTAGCCATGAGGTTTCATTAAACGCGCTGCTTCCTATACTGTTTACACTCTCAGGAATATTAATATTCTCCAAATTTTCACAACCCAAGAAAGCATAATTTCCTATACTTGATGTGCTGTCGGGAATAGTAATTTTTTTCAGACCCGTACAGTAAGCAAATGCATTATCACCTATACTTGTCATTTTATTTCCTAAAAATTTTACTTCTTTAAGACTAAAACAACCAAAAAAAGCTTCTCTGCCTATACTTTTAACATTGGCAGGTATTGTTATTTTTTTAAGATTTGAACAGAAATAGAAAGTAGAATTATCTATTGTTTTAATATTATCAGATAATGAAACGCTTTTTAGATTATCACAATTGGCAAATGCATTTTCTCCTATGCTTTTAACACTGTTTGGAATTGATATGCTTGTAAGGTTCGTACAGGAGTCAAATGCACTCTTACCGATCGTTTTTACACTGTCGGGAATTGTAACTTTTTTAATACCGGAACATCCATAAAACGCAAAATCACCGATACTTTTAACAGTGTTCGGAATTTTTACATTTTTACTGTTGCCCTTATATTCTTTTAATACTCCTTTTTCAATTATAAAATCGCTGTTTTTTGCCCAGGCTTCAGTAAACCCGAACATACTAAAGATAAATGCGCAGACAAAAATTATCATTGAAAGTCTGATTTTTTTCAAGATACTTCCTCCTTTGTATAAAATACTTTATTATTTTAACATTTTCTTGTTTATAATTAAACAAAAAAATACCGTATCATAAGTTTTAACTTAAGATACGGTTCATATCTGAAAAATTCAAATCTAAAACAAGTAATCTTCAATTACATCTTTTATATGTACCGGAAAGACCTTCCCTTTAGCCAAAATTTGCAGACAGTTCTCGGCTTCTGTTTCATCTTCCGATATATTCTCTATAAAGCAATAATTATTTGCTTCGATATAACTGCTGCCCACTCTTTTACATTCCAGGCTGTATAATGCATTTTGGAATATAAGGTTATAAATAATTTCAACTTCTCTTTTTCTTTCATAAACGGTCTTTGTTCTAATAGACTGCAACATCTGCAAAAAAGACACCCCTTTGTAGTTTTATTAGGTATATCATAATTACATAAGGTAATTATAACAGTTAAACATATAAAATCATACAAAAAATATTGAACTTTCCTATGTAATTTATAGCAAGACAGCCATATTATACATTGTATGTAAAAAATAAATTAATTTTTTTAGTAAACTTTTCATAATTTATATAAATAAGGCTTCTTTCACTAATAATCATCTAATATCAAATGCTTTAATAAAATTTTGAAATTAGCATCCTTTATCATATTCCGTAATATTTACCCTAAATAAAAGTCAGGAAGCTTTTTAATACAGCTTCCTGACTTTTATTATCCAACTGTTTATTTGTTATATTTTTTATGATTCAACATTAGAAATTGTTATATCGTTAACAATAATCGGATCTTGTTCTGCCATCTGTTTGTAAATGGCATATTTTTCTTTTGCATAATCTTCAGCTTTCTTAAACAGTTCTTCCGCCTTTTCAGGGAAAGCTTTCATAAGTGAACTGTAACGTACCTGTCCCATTAAGAATTCACGGAAATTCCCGGTAGGTTCTTTCGAATCCAAAATAAACGGATTTTTACCTTCTTTTTTAAGCATAGGATTGTATCTGTACAGGTGCCAGTAGCCGCACTCTACCGCTTTCTTGATATTTGCCATACTCCTGCCCATACCTTCTTTTATGCCATGGTTGATGCAAGGAGAATAACAAATAATCAGGGACGGTCCATTGTAGCTTTCCGCTTCTTTTAAGGCTTTAATAAGCTGGTTATTGTCTGCGTTAATACCCACCTGAGCTACATAAACATTGCCGTAAGTCATCATCATCCGGCCCAGATCCTTTTTACCCTGTTTTTTACCGGAAGCGGCAAATTTAGCAATGGCTGCGGTAGGAGTTGATTTGGACGCCTGACCGCCTGTATTGGAGTATACTTCGGTATCAAATACAAGTACATTTATATCTTCACCGGAAGAAAGCACATGGTCAAGGCCACCGTAACCGATATCGTAAGCCCAGCCGTCACCGCCTATAAGCCAAATAGAACGCTTAACAAGATAATCCTTGTTTTCTTTAATTTCATTTACCAGGTTAACTGCTTCTATGTCGGTATGGGTAAAGTCTTCCAGTACTTCCAAAACTTTTCTGCTTGCTTCTTTGGATGCTTCACCGTCGTCTTTGTAATGAATCCAGTCATTTAAGGCTTCTTTTACTTTTTCATCAATATTCATTCCGATAAGCTTTTTCATATTTTCTTCAAGCTTATTGCGGATCTGCTTGACTGCCAGATACATACCGAATCCGTATTCGGCGTTATCTTCAAACAGGGAGTTTGCCCAGGATGGGCCTTTTCCTTCTCTGTTTATTGTATAAGCCGTACTGGGAGCCGAAGAAGCCCAGATAGTGGAACAACCGGTAGCATTGGCAATCATCATTCTTTCGCCAAAAAGCTGTGTTACCAGTTTGATATAAGGAGTTTCTCCGCATCCCGCACATGCTCCCGAAAATTCGATTAAAGGAGCTTTAAACTGGCTGTCTTTAAAGCTCTGGCCGTAAGCAAGATTTTCTTTAAATCTTACCTTCTCCATTACAAACTTCCAATTTTGAACTTCTTTTTCAATTTGGGTTTCAAAAGGTTTCATAATAAGAGCTTTACCCTTGGCCGGGCATACATCTGCACAGTTGCCGCATCCTGTACAATCCATAGGACTGATCTGTATCTTGTAATACAGGCCTTCAAACGCCTTACCTGTGGCCTTTTTGGCTTCAAATGTTTCGGGTGCTTCTTTTAATTCGTCTTCGGTTATCAAAAACGGCCTTATAACGGCATGAGGACAAACAAGGGAACATTGGTTACATTGGATACAGCGTTCCAAAATCCATTCGGGTACGTTAACCGCAATTCCCCGCTTTTCATAAGCAGTAGTACCTGAAGGGAAGGTTCCGTCTTCAATTCCTTTAAAGGCACTGACAGGCAGTTCTCCGCCTTTAAGTCTGGACATAGGCCGCATAATTTTTTCGATAAATTCAGGTTCTTTTACTTTTTCTTCTTTTTCGTCAGCAGCATTTTTCCAGCTGTCCGGGATTTCTACTTCTTTGACTGCCTGAATACCTTGGTCAACCGCTTCATGGTTCATTTTAACTACGTTTTCGCCTTTTTTGCCGTATATTTTGATTATAGCTTGCTTTAGTTCCTTAACATAAACTTCTTCAGGAATAAGGTTTATAAGTTTAAAGAAAGCCCCTTGCATTACCATGTTTATTCTGTTGCCCAATCCGATTTCCTGTGCTATTTTTATAGCATTGATTATATAAAAACGGGCATTTTTTTCGGCAAGTTTACGTTTCATACGTGCAGGAAGCTGATTTTCAAGCTCTTCTTCCGTCCAGGTGGTATTTAATACAAATATGCCGCCCGGTTTAAGGCTTTCCAGCATATCATACTTATATACATATGAAGGGTTATGGCAAGCTATATAATCGGCATGATTAACAAGATAGGTTGAGCGTATCGGTTCTTTTGAAAATCTTAAGTGAGACACGGTAAGGCCGCCGGATTTTTTGGAGTCATAGTCAAAATATGCCTGAACAAATAAATCTGTGTTGTTACCGATAATTTCAATAGCCTGATGGTTGGCACCTACCGTACCGTCCGAACCTAAACCCCAGATTTGGCAGGCTCTCATATCTGCCTGTTCTGCGTTTATATTTTCTGTAGGTTCTAAAGAAGTCATGGTTACATCGTCGAAAATACCGATTGTAAATGAATTTTTAGGCTGAGCCTGTTTAAGATTTTCATAAACTGCGGCAATATGTGTGGGAGTCGTATCCTTTGATGCCAGCCCGTATCTTCCACCTACGATTACGGGAGGATTTGATACGTCTTTAAAAGCAGCACATACGTCAACATAAAGAGGTTCACCGACAGAACCCGGTTCCTTGGTGCGATCAAGGACGGCAATGGCTTTTACTGACTTCGGTATAGCATCCAGGAAATGCTTAGTTGAGAAAGGCCTGTATAAGCGCACTTTAACAAGACCATACTTTTCGCCTTTGGCGTTGTAATAATCGATGGTCTGTTCGATGGCACAGGTTACGGAACCCATGGCGACTATAATATATTCGGCATCGGGCGCGCCGTAATAATCGAAAAGATGATAGGTCCTTCCTGTTCTTTGGGATATATTGTCCATATATTCTTCGACTATTGGTATAATATTTTGATAAAAAGGATTGGCCGCTTCTCTGTTCTGGAAATAGATATCAGAGTTTTGCGCCGTACCCCTAAAGCATGGATTATTCGGTGAAAGAGCCCTGTCTTTAAAGTCTCTGACGGCATCCATATCAAGCATATCGGCATAATCCTTATATTCCAGAAGTTCTATCTTTTGCATCTCATGGGATGTCCTGAAACCGTCAAAGAAATGAATAAAAGGAAGCCTTCCCTTTATTGCGGCTAGATGGGCCACCGGAGCCAAGTCCGCCACTTCCTGAACCGAACCGGAAGCCAGCATGGCACAACCTGTCTGTCTTACGGCCATCACATCCTGATGGTCACCGAAAATACTTAAGGCATGGGTTGCGATTGCTCTCGCACTTACATGGATAACTCCCGGAAGCAGTTCACCCGCACATTTATAAAGATTCGGAATCATTAAAAGAAGACCTTGTGAAGCAGTAAATGTAGTTGTAAGCGCACCTGCCTGCAATGAACCGTGAAATGCACCGGCTGCTCCCGCTTCAGACTGCATTTCTACGACATTTACACTCTGGCCGAAAATATTTTTTCTGCCGTTTGCTGCCCATTGGTCGGTTATTTCAGCCATACCTGATGAGGGGGTTATAGGATAAATCGCCGCAACTTCCGTAAAGGCATAAGCTGCATAAGCGGCTGCCGTATTTCCGTCAACCGTCATTTGAATTTTTCCCATATTGTTCTCTCCTTTTATAATTTACTTCCGTTATCTACCCAGTCTTTGGCTTCGATAACATCCTGTTCGGACGGTTTTCCGACCTGGTCAACCTTATAAAAACCTTCAAAATTCTGCCAGGCCGCAGTTCCTTCTCTGTTTGTGGGATGAATTTCTCCTAATCTGTCATTATCTTTACCCTGAAATTTAAAATCGTTTTTAATTTCCATAATAACCTCCTTTAACACTAGTTTTCATGTACAAAAAACAATTCAGTATACATTACATTGTTTCCTTTTTTTCGCTTGTCTATTACAGTTATATTCATTTGATTATCATGCAAATAAAGCTCATAAAATATGCATAAGTAAATCAATTTAAAATAATTTTTAAAACCGAGAATTGAAATTATTATTATGCATACAAGCTCATTCTTGTAATTTCATTGTATTTTAGACAAATATAAATTTTGCATATAAAAAACCTCCCCTTGTCAGGCTTTAAGCCAAAAAAGGGAGGTATATTTTAAACCTTTTATTCCAATTATGAAACTGCTGTTTGATGAGTTAGAGATAAATGATTGCCAAAACGGGTTAATTTTAAATGTATTAATTACCGATATAAAGTACACCAAGAGTATTCGGTCCGCAATGGCTGGATATTACTCCTCCGGCCCTGGTTACCAGGATTTCTTTAAACTTATTTAAGCCTTCAAGAAATTTTCTGATCTCCTCTATTACCGAATCGTCACATCCCGAATGGGTAATGAATACCCTTTGAGGATCGGCAGAAAGCAGTTGCTCTTTTCGGTCCTCAACATACTTTAGCAATACGGATTTTATATTTCCCCTGTATTTCTTACCAACGTCCATTTTTCCGTCTACTACGACTATTTCCGGTTTTAGTTTCAATGTATTGGCAAGCATGGTTGCAAGCCCTGAACATCTTCCGCCGCGATGTAGAAAAGTCAAAGTATCTACCACAAAACTTGCCTTTACTTTATCCTTAATTTCCTCATTATCTTTCAATATTTCCTCTACGGTATGGCCTTTTTTAGCCATCTCGGCAGCCCTTATAACCTGAAGTCCTATCCCGGTTGAAAGATTTTTTGAATCTACCACAAAGAGCCTGTCATAATCAAGATTTTGAGCCGCCAGTCTAAGTACATTGCAGGTTGCAGACATGGACTCAGATATTCCGAAAAAGATAATATCCAATCCCTCTTTTACAAACGGTTCTATGAATGCAACCGCATCTCCTATGGTCGGAGCGGCAGTTTTCGGAGTTTGACCTGTTGCATCGGACCAACGGTATATTTCATCAGGGGTTACATCTATACCGTCCTTTTTTGTTGTGTCCCCCATTGAAATCATCAGAGGAATTATGCTTATATCATAAGTCTCCAACAATTCTCGGGATAAATCACAGGTACTGTCCGCAATAATTTTTACATTACTCATTACATTCTCTCCTTTGTCCTCCGATGAAGGATAATTAAAAATCTTAGTAATTAAAATAATATATGTCCATCATAGAGGTAAAATAAAGGCTTGTCAATAAAATTTAAATTAATGATATTAAGTATTTATAAAAGCAACTTCTAATCAGACATTAGCCTTTTTTCACCTTCTATTGCCTTAATAGGAGCAATATTCTGAGTAAACTCCAAAACACCAAGGAATTTGCCATCCTTGTCTCTGACTGCAAAATACCTGATCATAATATATTTATCTTTCATTTTGATCCAAAAATCTTCATAATCTTTCACACCGGTTCTCAAATCCTCTACAATCTTTTGCACTATATGAACACTGGCCGGCGGATGGCAGTTTTCCACCTCTCTGCCGATGACTGTTTTGGGCCTGGGGAAAATACGTTCCGCCCCTTGCGAGAAGTATTTTACAATTCCGTCCTTATCAACAAATGTGACATCTACGGGCATGGTATTTAGCATAGCTTCCAGTTCCTCTTTTGCAAGAAGTCCTGTTTCAAAATTGATATAACCTTCGGAAGCCGGCTTTTGTCCTTCAAGCTTTTCTTTTTCCTCGATAATAACCCTTTTCGGTTTCCACTGCACCTTAGGCTCATAGATACAGTACCCTAACTCATCGCTTTCTTTTGCAATCTTTAGCCATTCATCTTCGTTTAAAGTATCCAATGCCATGGGAAAAAGGATATTTTCCTCTTTAAAAATCATTTCATTAACCCTGTCGACAACAGCCTGTGCTTTTTTAATCAATTCATTGACATCAGATTTTGAATCTGTTAATAAAGCCACAACCTCTTTAATCTCTTCCCTGATTTCATCGTCAACTCCCCACATGACCTTAGGAGGTGCGGTTATGCTGTATTTTTCAAGGTAAGGAAAAAGCAGGTTTTCCTTCCTTAGATAATGCTTGTCAATTTCGTAAAGTTTTAAAAAATCATCCGATAATTTTTTTCTTATTTCGGTAGAATCATTTTCCTTAAGTTCATCTATCAGGGGATTTATGGATTTGTTTATAAGTTTTTCAATAGCCCTATTTTCCATTTTAAACGTATGGACGGGATGACCGGGAATCTCGGCATGATTTTCGGGCATATGAATTTCTTCGATGGAGCCTTTAAAGACTGCTGCATGTACATCACACAGTCTTTGGACTTCCGATACCGGCAGACCTTCTTTAATAAGTTCGTTTTCCATCATGGAGATTTCTGTAGCCGATATTCCTTCTATTAACTTGGCAAATCTTTCTTTTACATCTTCTACTGACTTGCCGTTATGAAGTTCCATTATCAGTTCCTTCAAAACTTTTTGCCGGTATTCCCTGTTATTTATATATTCGCTCATTTTACCTCCTTAATATTGTATATCACAGTAAACAACAGTTATTTAATATGTTTTATAAATACTTTATTAACGTTTAGCGCCTATTTCTTCATTTAATATCAATCTTTATTATCAGCATTATCTGACTGTGTACTTATAATTTAAAACCAAATGATAAAAAGCTTATTTATATATAGAACTTTAGAGACCGTTAAACAGCCTGAATATTATAATTATTTTTAACCTTACGGTTTAATAAAATATAATTTTTAATCCGTTCAAATAACAAACGGGACAGTAATACTCATTAAAATTATTGCCGGATTTAACCATTTAAATCATTTCAGGTTTATTTTTGATAATCTGGAAATAATATAAAAAAACCCTATTGTATCGCCTTAGAATAAATATTACGGTTTTATCAGATAAGCCCTTGCGGGGGCTGCTTCAACTCCCGGAATAAGTACCGGAGCGGCTGAAAGAAAGTAATAGCCCTCTTCTATATCCTTTAGTCTTAAGCCTTCCAGAATTACAATATCCGATTTAAACAAACTTATATGGCTTTCGTGGCCGGGCTGGTCCCTTTCAATTCCCAGGGCATCTATGCCGACTCCTTTGATTTTTTTCTCTGCCAGATATTTTGCCCCGCTTTTGTCCAAATAAACAAAATCGGTTTCCAAAATATCCTCAAATGAATTTCTGGTCTTTAATAAAATAAAATCCCCTTCTTTAACGGAAAACGTCTGTAAATCGGTATCCGTAATCTTATCCCTTACATAGGTTAAATCTATAACCCTGCATTCGGTAACTACTTTTGATAATTCCAGTTTTTCAAGAGTGTATCCGTTCGGAATCATATGGAGGGGGGTATCCAGATGGGTTCCGGTATGAAGGTTCATCTCCAGTCTTGATTCATAGGCTGAAGATGAAGTAAAATCACTGTCTATGCTTAATTTCGGCCTTTTATGTTCTTTGCCTTTATATACAGGCATTAAACGGGTAATCGGCATGGAGATATCAAAAATTTGAAATGACCCGGTATTTATTATCATTTTATCCTCCTTTAAATGTTCCACCATTTTCTTCCGTCTTTTGCCAGCAGTTCAAAAGATCTGATCGGTCCCATAGAACCGGCATCATAATTGGGAAAATTAAGTTTGCTCTGACTGCGGTAAGTGATTATTTTATCCGCAACTTTCCATGCGGCTTCCACTTCGTCCCATCTGGAAAACAAGGTTGAGTCTCCTCTTAAAATATCATATATCAGTCTTTCATAAGCTTCCGGAGTATTGCCCTGACCGGGAATTGCATAGCTGGTATCCATCTTGGTGGCAACGATATCATGATGAGTGGAAAAATCTTTGGTATTGAACTGGAAAAAGACACCCACATTAGGCTGAATACGGATTACCAAAAGATTAGGCTCCTGGATATTGCCATCCTTAAAGTACAAAATATTCGGCAGATTCTTAAACTGGATTACGATTTCCGCACTGTATATACCAAGCCTCTTGCCTGTTCTGATATAAAAAGGAGTTCCTGCCCACCTGAAATTATTGATGTGCAGTTTTAATGCAACAAAAGTTTCGGTGTTTGAATCTCTTGGTACTTTATCTTCTTCCCTGTATCCTACCACCGGCACACCGTCTATAACCCCTCTGCCGTATTGGCCAAACACCACATTATCCCTTAAAAATTGCGGCGTAATATCTTCTATGGCTTCGATAACTTTCAATTTTTCCGTTCTTATAGAGTCGGTATTTAAGTTTACGGGAGGTTCCATTGCAACCAGGGACAATATTTGCATTATATGGTTCTGTACCATATCGCGCATGGCACCGGATTTTTCATAATATTCTCCCCGGGTGCCTACACCCAGTTTTTCTGTCAGGGAAATTTGTATATTGTCAATAAACTTATTGTTCCAAATAGATTCAAAAATAAGATTACAAAATCTTAATACCATTATGTTCTGTATCATCTCTTTGCCGAGATAATGGTCTATCCTGTAGATGTTACTTTCGTCAAAGACTTTAAGTAGCTTTTGATTTAGATGCCTTGCAGTAGCCAGGTCTTTACCGAAAGGCTTTTCTATAACAAGCCTGCTCCAACCTTCTTTTGACTTTGTCATTCCGCTTAAATGAAGCCCTTGAACTATCGTTTCAAAATATTCCGGAGCTACAGCAAGATAATATATTCGGTTTCCTTTAGTTTCTGATTCCACGTCCAAATCATCCAAATAAGCCTTAAGCCCGGCATAGCCGTCGTGATCTCTGAAATCAAACCTGTAATACTTAATCATATTCTTTAAGACTGCCCATTTGCTTTCATCTATCTTATTCCTCGAATGTTTTTCGATTGAACTTCTGATATCTTCCCTGTACTGGTCTTCGGTCTTGTCTCTCCTTCCTATGGAAACAACCCGGAAATGTTTAGGAAGCAAACCGTCCAAAAGCATGTTGTATAAAGCCGGCATAAGCTTTCTGTGAGTCAAGTCTCCGGTACCGCCAAAAATTACTAATATTGCTGCCAAATTATCCTCACCTATTAAATTTTTGTTATCCATCATTGGTACCTACCCCCTTCCTAAGCATATTTATATAATTTACATATAAATTTTACGTTTTCAGCATTAAACCGTATCAGGCACTATTTTTCGACAGATATAATCTTTTTATCGATATAATAAAAAATAAGATTAAAAGTACAATGTTAAAATTGCTTTTTCAAATAAGGGTTCATTTAATTTCGGTATCATCATTCCAAATTGTATGGAAAACTCCTTCCTTATCCCTGCGCATATATGTGTGAGCCCCAAAATAATCTCTCTGGGCCTGAAGAAGATTCATCGGAAGTTCTGTACTTCTGTAGCTGTCATAGTATGCCAAAGCACTCGATAACGCAGGCGCGGGTATTCCGTTTAAAACTGCGGTACTGACTACTTTTCTGAAATCATCCTGATATTCATTTAATATTTCCTTAAAGTAATCTGCCAAAAGCAAATTAACCAAATCTTTCTTCTTATCATAAGCTTCCATTATATGATTTAAAAACTGGGCTCTTATTATACAGCCTCCACGGAATATTTTTGCTATGTCTCCCAGATTTAAGTTCCAGTCATATTGCATGGATGCGGCCCGCATCAGGCCAAATCCTTGGGCATATGCACATATTTTTCCTGCATACAATGCTCTTCTTGCCGATTCAATAAATTCTTTTCTGTCTTCAGTTGTAATATCTGCTTTTTTACCCGGTCCTTTAAGTACCTTGTCGGCAATAACTCTTTCTTCCTTCATAGAAGATAAATATCTTTCATAAACCGCCGCAGTTATGGTCGGGGTCGGGACACCCAATTCCAGGGAAATCTGTCCGGTCCACTTGCCGGTTCCCTTTTGACCGGCTACATCCAAAATCATATCAACCAGATAATTACCGGTCTCAGGATCTTTTTTTGCAAATATATCCGCAGTTATATCAATCAAATAACTGCTAAGCTCTCCTTTGCTCCACTCTGAAAATATCTCATGAAACTCAGGCGGCTCTATATTAAGGACATTTTTTAAGATTGAATAAATTTCGCATATAAGCTGCATATCGGCATATTCAATCCCGTTATGGACCATTTTAACAAAATGACCAGCCCCGTCCTTTCCTATATAGGTACAACAGGAATCACTTCCGACTTTTGCAGAAATATCATTTAATATATTCTCCATAAGTTCATATGCTTTAAGGCTTCCGCCGGGCATGATGGCAGGCCCTTTTCTTGCACCTTCTTCACCGCCGGATATGCCGGTCCCCAGATAAAGAATATTCTTTTCTTCCAGCATCCTGCACCTTTCTATGGTATTAAGGTAATTTGAATTACCTCCGTCCATTATCACATCTCCCGGTTCCAGCAATGGTATCAGTTGCAAAATCATATCGTCTACGGCCTTGCCTGCCTTAACCATCAAAATTATTTTTCTGGGCCTTTCAAGCGCTGAAACCAATTCCTCCAGTGAATATGTTGCTTTTATTTTTTTGTCTTTTGCCTCATCAAGTAAGCTGTCCGTTTTTTCTCTTGATCGGTTATAGACTGCTACAGAATAACCGTGGTCTGCAATATTAAGTGCAAGATTTTTTCCCATAACCGCAAGACCTATTAAGCCAATATTCTGTTTTTCCATTATATCCCCTCCTATTATAAGAAACCTTGATACGCATCAAGGTTTCCATGCATTAAAGGTATATCTTTTTAATTTCTTTTATTATATGTCAGTCAATTACATCGTATCCGTTTTTTGATAAGGTGTCTTTAATGGTGTCCATACTTATTTTTTTCATGTCAGCACCTTTTTTTACAGTCATAAATCTTCCAACCGTAGAAAGCATACCGGGCTTTGCTATATCTACAAACCCTAAATCGTGGAGGATCACGGGCAATTCGGGATAATCCCTGCAAAGTTCATAAACACTCTTATTTAAATCCAATATCTTTTTCTCCATAATATCCTCCCAATATATAAATGTTCATTTTAAGTATGCAACAGGGAAGATATTTTTTCTGTGACTCAAATCACATATAATTCATATATGTTAAATATATTTATAATTTTATTATATTAATTCAACCATAAAACGGCAACCAAGTTGAGTGTTACCGTTTAAAACACAAGTTCATTAATCAGTTCCTTTACCGTTGTCATTTTATTCAGACGGTAAGCATTTTCTCCGCAAAAAACCAGGCCTTCTTCAATATTGCCCTTAACCGCTTCTATCAAAGCTTTTGTTATACAATAAGGGATTTCTTTCTGATTACAGTGTTCGAGGCAATTATAGCATTTTCCTATTGGAATTTTTCCGGTAGCAAGTTTTTTAATAAACGGGGTCATAATAGCTCTTCCGGGCATTCCTACAGGGCTGTTTATTATGGCAATATCTTCAAGGGATGCTTTCAAATATGCTTTTTTAAATTCCTCCCCTGCGTCGCATTCTTTGGTTACCACAAATCTTGTTGATATCTGCACTCCGTCTGCACCCAGATCAAAAGCATGTCTTATATCTTCCCGGTCGAAAATACCTCCGGCCACAATCACAGGTATTTTAACCTTATATTCGTCTTCATATTCTTTTACATGGTCTATTATATCTTTAACAATCGTATCAAAATCAAACTGCCTATCTGAAAGCTGTTCTTTGGTGAAAGCCAGATGTCCTCCTGCTTTAGGGCCTTCCACAACGATAAAATCCGCCGTTCTTTTATATTTTCTGTCCCACATTTTCAATATGACCGAAGCCGCCCTTAAACTGGATACTATGGGGGCTATTTTAACGTCATGACCTTGGACCAGTTCCGGAAGTTTTACGGGAAGTCCGGCTCCGGATATAATGCAATCTGCTCCTGCTTCACAGGCGGCTTTTATATATTTGTCATATTGTCTGGTTGCAACCATGACATTAACACCCACAATACCACCGTCTGCTATGCTTCTTGCCTTATCTATATGCTTCTTTATGGCTTTTAAATTGGCTTTAAGCTGATCGGTTTCAAATTCAGGTTCATCATATCCTATTTGGGCAGTTGAAATTATACCAATGCCTCCTTCTTTTGCAACTGATCCGGCCAGCCGCCATCTGCTTACTCCTACCCCCATTCCTCCCTGAATTATAGGTATCTTTACCTTTAAATTTCCTATATAAAGCGGTTTCATTTTCAGCAATTACCTCCAAGCAAGTTTTAACATAAATATTTTGATAATCAAACTATTCGTTTAAAAATTATCCGGTTTCAAAACCGGCTATATAACTAAAATTAATAATAAATATTTAAAGTAAAAATATCATTGTTATATGGTATTATATCCCTTTTTATATAGTATTTATTACTATATAACAAAAATATAAAAAGCATATTACTGAACCTTTTTTAAAAGGTTAAATAATATGCACTTTATGATTTTATTTATAAAATTTAAAGCTAAAGTTTTATTTAATCCATAAAACTTTAATTAATTTAAGTATTACTTATTATTAATTTCTGCTTGATATCAAACTGCATTTTCTATCAAATATGATTAAATTTTTAAATACAAACTGCATTAATTAACTAACCACTATTGCCATATCATTTTTTTATTTTTGATAACATTTTTTTAGATATTTTATCTTGAATGAATTATAAGCAATCAATTATTTTACTAATTATTTTAAATATTATAAAACTTAGCTTCTCTGGGTAATTTTTTACAGGCATCTAAAAAAGTATTCCCTTTACTGCCGTCCCTATACCTTAATTAAAATTATACTCTATTTTAGCCGGCTTTATCAGTTGTTTCCTGCTATTTCGGCTATTTTATCAAGGTCAGGTATCAGGATTTCTTTATTATTAAGGGTTTTTATAAGGCCTTCATTTTCAAGCTGGCTAAACTTTCTGCTTACGGTTTCTCTTGCTATCCCCAGGTAGTTTGCTATTCCTTCACGGCTGAACGGTAAATGAATGACGGTTCCAGCTTCATCATTGGTACCGTATTTATCGGCAAATTCTAAAAGAATCCAACCTATTCGACTGTCTACATTTCGTACTCCGATGCTCTGAAGGGCATTCTCAAGTCTTGATAGACGGTTTCCCAATTCATCTATTATTTTTACAGATATCTCAGGATATGTATATAAAAGTTTTTGAAACATTTCTCTTGAAAGATTGCATGTTTTTACTCTTTCAAGAGCTTCTACGGAATATGTCGCAACCTGATTGCCAAAT
>CAZIHC010000022.1:0-15752 GCA_964538605.1 uncultured Herbinix sp.
TGAGTCACTTCTTTTTTATCATGTTTGGGCAATTAATTTTACAACTTACCATGCAATATTTTAGTTTTTATTACATTTCTTTTAATAAACCGCATTCGCTTTCTTTTATTTTATAGAGCAAAAGGTTTTTTTATCAGTAAAAAGAAGTTTTTTATTCGAATAATGCAGCAAAATCATATACAAAATACCGCGTAGTATGGAACATACTTTACATTTTTTGAGTAGCCGAAATTTTTTGAAGAAATTTTGATGGCATAAGGAAAGACAATCTTCTGCTTAAGAATACTGAGATTTTTTGATCTGGTGTTTGTGTCGGTGAACAGCTCGACAGGTATTATGTGTCCGTCTTTAGGGATTATAAAATCAATCTTAGCCGTAGAATCGGATTCCCAGAATATTATAGGATAACCGTTAGCCTGCAAGGTTTCGGCAACATAGTTTTCAAGGAGAGCCTTTGCTGCATGGCTGTTAAATGGCGGTTTTACCTGTTTTGTTAAAAGTGAATTCAGAATACCCACATCTGAAAGATATAGTTTGAAATTGGTTATATCATTTACATTCATTCTATTTTCTTCCAATATGGTATTTAGATTTGAAAGCTCATTGCTTGTAGCTTTATAGCTTGGAATAATGTAATTTCTGTCTGCCAGGTTTTGTATGGCTTCCTTGTACATGGCATGGGTTGTCCCTTTTCGGATCAGCTTGTATTGGAACTTTTTATTTTCTTTAAGCAACTGTAAAGGGATACTGCCAAGAACCTGATTCATCTTCAATGCTTCGCTGTCAGAACTGATATTATTCAGATAACTTTTGTAGGTACCCATTAAAAGCATGTGATTTTCGGTTATGTTTAAAAGATTGTCAAAATTAAGGTATTCATTTATAATACCGGGCATTCCGCCGATTATAAGATAGAGATTAAAAAGGCTAAGAAGTTCTTTATGGACTATTTCAGGTATTTTTTTATCGGTTTCAAAATGTGTTATAATCGTTTCTATGTACCAGTCCTTTGCTATTGCCACTAAAAATTCGTTAAACAGCAAAGGATAAACAGGAATATGATAATAAAGATCAAGTATTTCTTTTTTGATGGGATTGCTGGATATGGCAATAATACGTGGAAATTCTCCCGTAAACTGAAGCTCTGTAAGCATTTGAAGAGCATCCGGACAGTGGCCTATTTCGTCAAGTATCAAAAGCCTGTCCTCGCTGAAAATTTCTTGCGATAAGGCAGTCTTATTCACACTATAATTTTCCAATAAAAGGGCTGAAACTTTAAAAGGATCTTTTGATTTAAAAAGCTCGGATGCCAATGGATCATGTTCAAAATTTACATAAAGAAACTGCTTATAAAATGACTTTGCAAAATCGCACGCCAGGTAGGTTTTACCGACACCTTTGGCGCCGGTAAGAATAACAGGCCTGACATCTTCATTTTGACTCCATTTCAATAAGTGTTCGATAGCTGTTCTTTTCACCGATATTATCCCCTTACGGTCATTCTTAATTTCATTAGTAAATCAGTAAAGTAATCCGGCAAAGGAGCCTGAAACTCGACGTATTTGCGGGTGGTGGGATGAATAAACCCAAGTACGCCGGCATGCAAAGCCTGGCCTTCCAGTTTAAAAGGATCTTTGGGAGGACCGTATACGGTATCGCCAACAACCGGATGATTGATGCTTGCCATATGCACTCTGATTTGATGGGTACGGCCGGTCTCCAGCCGGCATTCTATATAGGCATAATTGCCGAGGTTTTCAATTACCCGGTAATTTGTAGCCGCATGTTTTCCGTTTCTTACGTTTACGGCCATTTTTTTGCGGTCTTTCGGATGCCTTCCGATACTTGCTTCCACTCTCCCGCTTTCTTCTTTGAAACTGTTATAAACTATTGCCTGATATATTCTTGTGATAGAATGTACTTTTAATTGCTCTGCTATAAACCTGTGGGCATTATCGTTTTTACAGGCTACGATTACTCCTGTTGTATCTTTGTCTATGCGATGGACTATTCCGGGCCTTAAAACCCCGTTTATCCCGGATAATTGTCCCCTGCAATGATACAGTAAAGCGTTGACCAGGGTGCCTGTTTCGTGTCCCGGTGCGGGATGTACTACCAGACCTTTAGGTTTGTTTATAACTATGATATCGGCATCTTCATATATTATATTTAAGGGAATGTTTTCAGGCACAATTTCCGTTTCTTTAGGTTCAGGAAGATATATTTCTATAGTTTGGCCGCTTTTAATCTTAAAATTGGCTTTTACGGCTTTACCTTCCACCAATACTTTTTCCTCTGAAATCAGTTTCTGGAGATAGGATCTGGATAAATCATCCATAACCGTTGACAAATATTTGTCTATCCGGACATTGTCATATTCCTCTTCTGCTTCAATCCGTATTAATTGCTCCTGTTCTTCTATATCTTCCAAAAGGTCATCGTCCATCGGATAAATCATCCTTATTCTCCTTATCCTTTAAATCATTTTCTATCGGCCTTTTCTTAAATATATTTTCCAAAAATTCCAGGTCACTGTCTTTATAATAAAAAATACCCAGGATTAACAGTAAGAAACAGGATACGGTCAGATAGCTGTCAGCTATATTGAAAATGGGAAAATCGATAAGTTCAAAATAAATAAAATCAACTACATATTTTAAGGTTATACGGTCTATAAAATTGCCGACCGCTCCTGCCAGGATAAATACCCATATGATTTGAATAGGACGGTATTTTTTATCTTTAGGTATCTGAAAATATAAAAATACAAGCATAACCGTAAGGATTACAGTGATTACCGATAGCATTGCGGTCTTCCCGGTTAGAATACCCCAGACTGCTCCGGTATTTTCATGGTACTGGAGTTTAAGAACGCAGGGAATTATACTTATTGGGCCGTTTTTCTGCAAATTAATTCTGGCCCAGTATTTTGAGACCTGGTCAATTATAAGCAAAAGTATAAAATATATTAAATGTTTTATCCGTTGTTTCATATTTACCTCTCCGAATGTTTTTGATAAAAATACTGAAGCAGGTGATTTTAATATTACTCAAGGACAAATTGAACTGCTTCTATTATCTCATCTTTTGATACGGTCATGTCTATAAAAGCATTTCCGATTCTTTCTAAGCATATAAATTTAATCTGGTCCGATTTCATTTTTTTATCCAGTTTTGTAACACTATATATTTCTTCCGGTGATAAACCGCTTATGCTTGTCGGAAGTTCAAAGGATTTAATCAGGCTGACAATATCATCCAGGTAGGATTTGCTTATAAATTCACGCTTATATGAGATGTATCCTGCCGCAATCATGCCAACTGCCACACATTCTCCATGCAAAAATTTAAAATTCAGCAATTTTTCTATGGCATGGCCGATGGTATGGCCGAAATTAAGAAGTGCCCTTTCTCCTTTTTCCTTGGGGTCTGCTTCTACTACATTTTTCTTTATAATACAGCTTCGTATTATCATCTGCTTAAGGGTTTCATAATCCAGCAAGCTGATTTTTTTCCTGTAATCGCATAACCATTTATAATAAGCAGCATCTTTAATTAAGCCATGCTTGATTACTTCGCTCATACCTGAATTAAATTCCCTTTTTGGAAGAGAATTTAAGGCAGAAAGATTCATATATACCAGTTTAGGCTGATGGAAGGCACCTATCATATTTTTATAAGCCAAAAAATCCACTCCGGTTTTTCCGCCTATACTGGAATCCACCATGGAAAGCAAGGTAGTCGGCACTTGTATAAAATCAATACCCCTTAAATAAGTGGCGGCTGCAAATCCGGCCAAATCGCCCACAACTCCCCCGCCAAGAGCTATAATTATATCATATCGGTCAAATTTTTCTTCTATAAGACGCTGATATACTAAGTTTACGGTATTTAGATTTTTACTTTCTTCACCGGCATCAAAGGTAAAACTGCTGATACTGCCGGCAACCGGTTCAATATTTTTTATGCAGTCATCTAAATAAAGCTTTCCGACATTTGAATCGGTTATAATCATAAACCGCCGTTTTTGTATACCAAGAGAAATCAGGGCATCTTTCAGGCCTGAAAAATCCTTGCCGAATATGATATCATATGCCGGTTTTCCTTCATAATTTACAGTGATTTTTTCCTGTTGCATAAAAATTGCATAACCGCATCCTATAACCCAAAGACGAGGTTATGCTCTCCCCCTTTTATTAAATATTTTAATAATCTTCGTCTATGGTAATTTCCCAATCGCCTGTTTACGCTACATCGTTTGAACGGTTTTGCGAATGGAACATTCAGCAATATATAATCATTAATACTTTAACTTAACAATACTGTAACTTATCAGTACTTAAATTTATTGATACAATAATACTTTTACCATATATCTTCCCTTTTTGGTCTGGTTTAATGTTCCTGCATAAATAAATCTGCCGTAGCCTCGTACCGATACAATATCGTTTTCTTTCAGATTATAACTGTTGGATAATATGTTTTTCCCATTAACAAATACTTTTCCTCCCTCAATTAGGCCGGAAAGGCTGCTTCGCGACCCGTTAAAGGCTACAGCCAATATACTGTCCAAGCGAACGGAAGAAACGGTTCCCGTAACAGGCTTTAGCTTGGGTTCATAAGTAAAATCCCGGATATCTATAAGGGAAGCGCTAACCATTGTGTGCTTTACTTTAGCAAGCTGGTTTATTATATAGTCATATATGGATGAGCAGCAAAAAAGATAAGCTTCATTATTTTCTACAATAATATCTCCAATCTTATTTCGCTCAATCCCCAAATTTAAGACCGCTCCCAAGATATCCCTGTGAGTAAGGTTGTCAGAAAATTTAGGATTTTTAGGTTTTATATGAAGGCATGATATCGGAAAATCAATTTCATCTTCATTATTTACAGAAAAATCACCGCAAAAGCAAAACATTTTCCTTTCAGCGTCACGATATCCGCCGGACGCAAAATATTTTAAATAAGGCAATTCATTTTTTATTTCGTAAAATAAATTCTGTTCATGCAAATTTAAGAAATCGGTAAACAAAGCAATTCCCCGACTGTCTGCCATGTAGGCCAGGTCTCGGAAGCGTCTTTGCAGTATTTGCTCTTCTTTAAGCATATTTAATTATGTTCCTCGTCTAGAATTTTGTGTTAAATGTAGGCGGTTCAAAGCCGTCTTCCCTGATCATATCAAGGTAGTCACCCGAAATATCAACAGTATCCGGGGAAACTATAAATATGCAGCTTGAAATTCGATGGAGCCTGCCGTTAATAGCATAAACCGAACCTGATACGAAATCCATTGTCCGCTGTGCCAGTTTGTCATCAAAGCCTTCCAGATTAATTATGGTGGCTCTGCCGGTTAAAAGCATGTCACAGATAACCTGGGAATCCTCAAAAGAAGTAGGTTTAATAATGCAAACTTCGAATCCCTTTGCTGTGGTCCTGATCGGAACAACTTTTCCGTTAGAAGTCCTTTCCACGCTTTTAAACCTTTCTTTTTTCTCTGAGGTATTATGTACTTTCGATTGAACTTGCGGACGTTTAGGAAGTTCTTCAGGTTCTTCATCTGCTGATTTCTTCTCAAAAAGTCCCCCCTTTTTAGGTTCAAGCTCCTCATCGTCCAAATAGCTATCAAAATCATCTTCATCTGTAAGTTTCATAGAATTTAAAAAGCTCTTGAAAATATTCGACATCCCTATAGACACTCCTATCTTTATGGACTTTTATAACAACTAAACATATTCTCTTTCACCGAAAATGCCTGTCCCTATACGAACCATAGTGGCTCCTTCTTCAATGGCGACTTCATAATCATTAGTCATACCCATGGAGAGAATATTGAAGTTATCGGAATCAAAATATATCTTGTTATCATCATTATCAATGTTTTTTGATTTTATGTCAATAAATAATTGTCGCAATTTACTAAAATACTTCCTATTTTTTTCAGGATCATCAACAATAGGCGGTACTGCCATCAACCCTCTTACCCTTATATGGGGCATACGAATCAGTTCCATAAACAAGGGAATAAGATCATCGGGATTTACACCGTATTTGGTTTCTTCATTGGCAATATTGACCTCTATCAATATATCGCAGACAATATTCTTTTTGGCTGCCTCTTCTTCAATTTTTTGGCCAAGGCGCAAAGAATCGACCGAATGTATTAAAACAGCCTTATCTATAACCTGTTTTACCTTGTTTCTCTGCAGGTGACCGATTTGATGCCATTGGATGGAGTTACCGAATTTTTTATCCAGTTCATTGTATTTGTCAACCAGCTCCTGAACTTTATTTTCGCCAAAATGCCTGATACCCAGTTCATAAGCCTTTTCAATCATGGAAACGGGTTTGGTTTTGCTGACTGCAATAAGGGTGACTTCCGAAACATCTCTTCCTGCTCTTTTGCAGGCAGCTTCTATTCGCTTTTTTATATCCGCCAAACGTTCCTCCATAGTTGTGTCTTCAAAACGATTTTCCATTGCTGATCTCTCCTTTCGGTAAACCATGGTTTATTGGAATATGAACCGATGCGGGCTGATAAAATGCATTCATCTGCGAAATTTTTATCTTACTTGGTAAAATATTTACTGTTAAATTTGTATGTTTTCTGTAACAGTGTTTTTTATTTAGTAGATTATCTTTTGTTCTACAACAGTAGAAGAATCTAAGGCTATATGATCATAAAGGGATAGTCCGTAAGAGGTATTTTTATCAACTATACAATAAGATTCGTTCTGATAAAGGATTTCTATGCGTTTAAATACGGCATAACCCATATTTACGTTATATACTCCGGTCAGTTTATTTGTAACCGAAAGCTGATACCTGTTACCGTCAGTTGACTGTACCCATGTATTTGGGCTAAACAGGTTGGTATCAACATAACCGTATATGTCATCCTGATAATATATATCGGCAGGAACAAAAACCAAATTTACTTCACCGGTATCTTTATCATACTCTTCTTTTATTAATCCTTTTTGTGCGCTGTCACCGCCTGATGTAAAATAATTTAAAGGAACCATATAAAAATCTTTTGTAGTAACTGCTGATAAGGGAATCTTTAAACCTTTTACAGCTTCCA
Organism: uncultured Herbinix sp.; assembly: GCA_964538605.1. Lineage (GTDB taxonomy): Bacteria > Bacillota > Clostridia > Lachnospirales > Lachnospiraceae > Mobilitalea. The sequence continues at coordinate 7,085 of CAZIHC010000022.1, forward strand.
AATGAAGGTCTATTTCAAGAAAACGGTCTTCCAGGTAGTTTGCCATATGCTTGTCCATAATGATTTCTGCATAATATGACCCGTCTAGAGGACTCTGAAAAATCTTAACGGGAGCCTTAGTTGTAAAATTGTCTTTCAATATGGTAAACTCTATCTTCTCCTTGCCGGAGAGCTTTTCATATTGCTCGGCGTTAAGAGGAAGAATAATAGACCAGTTTTCTGAAGTTACTATCTTATATACCGGTGTATTCATTGAAATCAGGTTTGATGTACGAAGATAAACGCGTTTATAACTTTGTGTATCAAATAAATCTTTTGAAATTGTATCTTTGGTTACTGTTTCGTAATTATCCATATAATACGAAATGACACCACTTGTTTCACTTCTGAAAACTTCGTATGAATAGGTAAAGCCGGTATCTTCCTGTATCTGGCGGCCTTTTTCTATCATGGTTTGGTTTAATATATCATACATGGCACTTTCTATATCGGCCTTAAAATCGTATATATAAGAGAACTTTTGATCAGAATATATATTATGAAATTTTTTAATTAAATACTGTAATTGAACATTGCTGGAATCAGATAAGGCTATAATATCATCATTACTTGTAATTATATCCATTATCTGGGTGCTTTCGTCAATCGAATATACCGATGCATTTTTTGCTACCCTTGCACCTTCTTTTTGAAAATAATAAACATAGCCTGCTTTATCGGTAGAAACTAATTGTTCTTCCCTTAAAACCAGGCCTGTTATACGGCTGTCTACCACATTGAAGCCTTCTTGGACTTCATATATGGATATATGTTCTTTTGTAAAATAAATATATGTATTAATAGCAATGTAGATGAAAAGGATCAAAAATATTACGATTCCTATATTAAGTGTCCTTTTCTTTCTGAATTTTACTACCCTACTATTTTTGCTCAAACTTTCGCCCCCATTTTACTATTCTTATATATTATACTTAATTAAAAGAACAGATACAAGCTATATATTTTAATCTCTATGCATAAAGGCGGAATATATGGAAATTATAATAACAGAGATTTTTCTCAAAACAGATTAAATATATAAAATACTATTTTAATGTTTAAAAGGAGGTTTTTTATGAAAACATTAGATTATATTGCGTTGGTTCTTGTAGTTATAGGTGCAATAAACTGGGGCTTAATAGGATTTTTTGAATTTGATTTGGTAAGAGCTATATTTGGAGACATGACCTGGGTATCCAGAATTATTTATGCTCTGGTAGGAATAGCAGGCTTATATTCCTTAAGCTTCTTCGGAAGAATAAGAAATGAAGATTAATAATAAAATTAATTTAATATAATTACTTTAATATAGTAATATAATATTACTTTATATAATTATATAATTAATTTTCAAGCAACACTGCTTGATTAGAGACCTGATAATTATATACGTATAATTATCAGGTCTCTAATCAAGCAGTGCCTTGAATTTATGGGTTTTTAATAAAAGAAACTTTATATAATATTTAACGGCTTGACAAATAAGTATTTCAGTAAAATTAAATCTTTTGTATTTTAACGGTTTAGCAGAAGTATTTTCAAACAGTGGATATCTAAAAAGCAGGTATCTTGTATTACAGATAAATTATTTAAACTATATATAAACCTTATTTATGAAAGAAAATGTTATTTTCTTGTTTTATAAGTTATAATAAAACCTTACTGTCTAAAGATAGCAAAAGGGACATTATCTCTTAAAAAAGGATAACCGTTTATTTTATAGTGCCACTATCACATTTTCTTTCATAAATTCAGGGATTTGGTCATGGTTCAAAGAGATGCTGATACAAAAGTTTACGTTGAATTGCTTTGAAATGCGTTCAAGTTTTTTAAATACATCATCAATATTATCATTATCGACATGCGCAATGGTTAAGAAACTGTCTAAATATATATATTCAACATCATGATCACAGGAAATGATACCACAGAGGAAACCTAAGAACTGATTATGATTTTCTATCTGATAATCCGATACATTTATCAATCTTATCTTATTGGAGAGTTCATACATATGTTTATTGTTTTTGTCAAGATAAACAACGCTGCCTTTGGCGGTCTGGACTTCTTTGTTAACCTTTTCTAGAAGGATTTTAGTCTTTCCATTGCCCTTCTCGCCTGAAATAATCTGTATCATAGTAATCTCCTCCTTATAAATATTTTTGTGATATTTGATTAAAAATATTATGTTACATTTTCATTATATTATAAATTTAACGAAAAAACAATATCAAAATAGGTTCTATCCGTGTAGAATTTACAATAACATCAAATATATAGCCTAAAATATTATAAAAAATAAATAATATTTAAAAGAAAAAAATAGCTTTATCCAACGAGTAGATTACATGAAAACTGTCTAGTTAATTAATGAAAATAAACTTGACATATCGGAGTATAATTTGTCACTGTCGGAAGCTTTAAGGACCAATGATATATATTGATTGTTTTCGTTGTCTTTAGACAGTAATATTAAGCAATTACCGGCTTTCGAAGTGACTCCTGTTTTACCGCCGATAATTTGAATATTTTCCGGAGGAGTTTTTTCTTCCCTAAGATACAGATTTGTAGTCCTAAAAGTAACCGTTTTTTGGTTCCCGTTTTTATCCTGATATTCTGCTCTGTAAGAACTTTGATTTACTATATTTATAAAAGTATCGTATTTTATCAGTTCGTTAAAAATCAAATACATGTCATAAGCAGTTGTATAATGATTGTCATCATGCAAACCATGGGAGTTTTCAAAGTTAGTATGAACGGCACCGATTTTTTTGGCTTCCTGGTTCATCAGTTTTACAAAAGCCTCTTCACTGCCGCTCATATGCTCTGCTATGGCGATGCTGGCATCATTTCCGGAATATACCAAGAGGCAATATAGCAAAGCTTCTAATGTAAGGACATCTCCTTCTTCAAATCCGCATACCTTTGCTCCCGGAACGGGTATATGTGATGCGTTATAACTTACTGTAACGGTATCTGTCAACTCTCCCCGCTTTAACACAACCAAAGCAGTCATTAGCTTGGTAAGACTTGCAGGATACAATTTCTCATACGGATTTTTGGCATAAAGAACCTCTTTGTTTGTAATATCAAAAAGCAAAGCCGCTTCTCCGCTTACAAAATCATCGTTGGTACCGTAATCCTCCTCGGACAGTTTTATTAGATTTCCGGCAAAAAAATCGTTTTCTGATAATTCTAAACCAAAATCATATTGAACAGAGATAATATTATCTTTATATGAAAAGAATTGATCGGAAGATTTACGGCAGCCCCCCAGTATGATAGCTGATATTAATAATGGAATAAGCAGACACCGTTTTTTCAATTTAACCCATCCTTTGTATATTATTGCAATAATGATTAGTTTATGATTTGTACAATTCTCTCCAATCAAGATCTCCCCGCTCCAGGGCTTTAATCAGAAGTTCGGCCGTAGCCAGATTCGTTGCCAGCGGGATATTATATTTGTCGCATAGCTGAGAAATATTGTTGAAATCCGGTTCATGGGATTTCGGTGATAAAGGGTCACGTAAGAATATAACCATGTCTATCTGATTATGTTCAATCTGAGTCCCCATTTGCTGGGTTCCTCCCAGATGACCGGCCAGATATTTGTGAACAGTCAGGTTTGTAACCTCTTCTATTAACCTTCCGGTAGTACCGGTAGCATACAGGGTGTGTTTACTTAAAATGCCGCGATAAGCTATGCATAAATTCTGCATAAGCTTCTTTTTGGCGTCATGGGCAATCATACCTATATTCAAGTTAAAAACCTCCTATCTGATATTTTTTTATGTTGCAGGCGGATATTTATAATTAAACCGATGGATATCATGCTGCTTGCCAGTGAGCTTAGTCCGGAACTTAAGAAAGGAAGGGGGATTCCCGTATTTGGAAGTATAGCCGTAACCACACCGATATTTACAAAGGTTTGGAAGGCAAACATGGATGCTATACCTACAGCTATAAGCATGCCCATTTTATCCTGAGCTTTTCTTGCAGTGGAAAGGCATGTATAAATAATAAATGCAAACAAAAACAGTATGAAACAGCATCCTATAAAACCAAGCTCTTCACCTGCTACGGAGAATATGAAATCACTTTCTGCGACAGGAACATGTCTGTAACCACGTAGTGCTGTAGAATTGTCTGAAAAAAGTTTTCCTGTCAATTGCCCCGAACCGATAGCCTGAACGGAATTCTCCTGCTGGTACATGGTGGCCGGATATGCCTCCGGATTTAAGATGGAAAGAATTCGTTGCTGCTGGTAATAAGTCAGCAGTTTCTGATAATCCTGCTGAACATACCAGAACAGTCCGAAAAACCCAGGAATTCCAATTATAAGAAGCGGTAGTATTATCTTCCAGCTTAGTCCCGCAGAAAATACTATCATGGCAAAAACCGTCATAAGAACTATGCTGGTTGATAAGTCGGTCTGAGTAAGTATCAAATAAGTCGGAACGGCCATTAATATAATTATAATCAAAAGAAAAATGCCGTTATTTATCTTATGTTCAAACATGGTTAAGACTTTTGCAAAAAATATTATAAGGATAATCTTTGTAAGCTCCGAGGGCTGCAATTCAAAGAATTTCAAATCCAGCCATCTTTGCGCATTATTGTGTTCTACACCTATAAATTTTACCAGCAAAAGCAAAACCAGGTTAATCAAATATAATACAATGTAAAACTTAGCTATAAAGTGGTAATCTATCAAAGAAACAATAATGGCTAATAAAAGCCCGCCAATTAAACCAATAATCTGCTTCTTATAATCATCCGGCCTAACCTGTTTAATCAAAAATATGCCGATTGAAATCAGCATGGTGACTACCACAAGCAAGGATATATTATACTTCTTAAAGTCATAATTTTTAAATGCCAGCATTTTAAACATCCTTATTTCTTAGCAGACTTCATATCCTTTATGGGAATACTTGCAAACAGAGCCGGAACCGCTCCGTTATTGGTTTCCGATTCTGTCTGCGTAATCTTAATATCAAGCCCTTCTAAGTCTATTTCTATATATTTTGAAATGACATGTATAATATCATTTTTTATTTGTTCCATTATTTCAGGTGAACAACCTGCCCGGTCAGAAACCAGAACCAGTTTTAACCTATCTTTCGCAACGCTGCTGCTTCCTTTTTTTCTGAAAAAATCAGCCAGACCCATGTTATACCTCCCCTATTATCTCTTGTGTTTACCAAAAAGTTTGCTGAAGAAGGAACTCTTCTCGTTTAAATCAAGATAAGGAATATCTTCTCCCATTATTCTTCTTGCTATGTTCATATAAGCTCGTCCCGCCAAAGAATCTGAACCTACAAGCGGCTCACCCTGGTTTGTGGATATGACAATGTTCTCATCATCCGGGACGACTCCGATTAAATCAATAGCAAGTATTTCGCATACATCATCGCTGGACATCATATCTCCGCGTTTTACCATATCCATGCGAATTCTGTTTACTATTAAACGTATGTCTTTCATATCATTGGCTTCCAACAAACCAATAATACGGTCTGCATCTCTTACAGCCGAAACTTCAGGGGTGGTAACAACTATTGCTCTGTCGGCTCCGGCTATCGCATTGCGAAAGCCCTGTTCAATACCGGCCGGACAGTCCAATAATATGTAATCAAACTCCTCTCTTAATTCGTCTGTTAACTTTTTCATTTGTTCCGGTGTAACCGCATTTTTATCTCTGGTTTGTGCGGAAGGCAATAAATACAGGTTAGGATAACGCTTGTCCTTAATCAGGGCATTACGTATCCGGCAGGTTCCTTCGATTACATCCACCAGATTGTATACAATCCGGTTTTCCAGTCCCATGACAACATCCAGGTTTCTAAGACCAATGTCTGTGTCAATCAGTACAACCTTTTTTTCAAGCATTGCCAGGCCTGTACCGACATTGGCGGTGGTTGTAGTTTTTCCTACACCGCCTTTTCCAGATGTAATAACTATAACTTCTCCCATATATTATCCTCCAGTCCGAAATTGAGGCATTGCCTCCTGTATTTCAAAATTTATATATATATATTCTTAATTGACAAGCAGCAGGCTGCTTGTTAAATAGCGTAATTATTATATAAATAATTTTAAATTTATGCAGATACAATATTGAAAAATTATTATAAAACAACTGAATTAAATAATTAGATTGTTATAGACGTATATCATTTAGGATATTTTTTGAAAGCGGTTCAATATAAATATTGCCGTCTTCCAAAAAGGCTATTTTAGGTTCTTTTTCTGCGTCTTTCATCGGTTTATCCGGAGATCTGGCAATGGTATCTGCAATCCGGATTTGTGTAGGCCTCATATCAAGAGCTATAACAAAAGCATCGGTATTGCCGCAAGCTCCGGCAAATGCAGTTCCTTTTAGGGAACCGAGAACTACTATATTTCCTTTGGAAACTACCCTTGCTCCGTTATTTACATCACCGATAATAACAACACTGGTTTCAAACTCCAGGGAAGTTCCCGAACGCAAAATGCCCTTATAGAATTGACCGGTGTTGTTTTCAAGTTCCATAAGTTTTTGTTCAAGGGTTTTTTTAAATACTTTTTCTTTTTCAGGATCGTTTTCTATAACACAAACAATGTGCATATCAGTATTTTGCCCAATTATATCCAAAATATCCCTTTGTTCTTCATTAGATAATTTTCGTCCTTCAAAACTTATCGCCAATTTTGCGTCTTTAAAAAACTTGCTTGATTCTTTGAATTTATTTGCTACTTTCTCTTTTAACTCATCGAAGCTTAGTTCCGGATCCAGAACAACAATGATACCGTAATTATTGCCTTTTATAATAACAGAATTGTCAACAGCTTTCATTGTTATCTCCTTAATTTTGAATTAATAATTAATCCGAAAAAGCCGCACTGTCATTTTCCGGCAATGATGCTTCCCTGGAAGTTAATTTTTCCTCATTTTCCAGGTTAAAGTACAGCTGATATATATCTCTGGCTGTTTCCGCAGCATTACCCGACGTATGACCGTTGGGAATGACTACGGTCACAGATATTTCAGGCTTTTCATAAGGGGCAAAAGATATAAACAATGCGTTGTTCGGTTTGCTTAAACTTATCTGAGAGGTTCCGGTTTTACCGGCTACGGTAACGCCAAAATTACCGTAAAGCCCATAAACGGATCCCCTTTGCTCATTGGTAACCATATACATTCCTTTTAAGATGCTGTCCCAGGTCGTGTTCTTAACAGAACTCAAATCTTTGTAAACCTGAGGCTCATTTTTGAAAACAATCTTTCCGTCTTTACTTATGATGCGGTTTATTAATGTCAGTTTATAGTTGGTACCGCGGTTGGCCAAGGTGGTAACATATCTTGATAACTGTACCGGAGTGTACAGATTAGTTCCTTGACCGGTGGCACTGCGGACAGGATCCTTATCGGAAACATTCGGCATAGCCTCTCCTACTTCAACACCGGATTTGGTGTCAAGCCCTAAGAGGGAGGCATAGTTTTTTATTCTGCTTAAACCTAATTGCTCATTGAATTCCCCGTTACTGTCTATGCTGAGCCTAAAACCTGTTTCATAAAAATAATAGTTGCAGGATACTTTTAAAGCATTGGAAATGTCAACGGCACCGTGCGAACGGGGATAGATATGGCATTTGGCGGGAAGGGAAATCTTCTCGAAAATGCCCAAGTCATTTATTTTTTCGTGGGGGGTTATAACCCCTTCTTCAAGACCGGCAATTGATGTTACCATCTTAAAAGTCGATCCCGGAGCAGTAAGCTGCGTAGTCGGCCTGTTCATCCACGGCAGGGATTTATCAGTATACAGCCATTCGTAATAATCGGGATCTACTTTGTTTGCCAGTTTATTATTGTCGTAACTTGGATATGTTACCATGGCAAGTACATTGCCGGTATTTACATCGGTAACAACGATGGAGCCGCTGCACGGTTCCAATGCCAGCATAGCCGGTGTTATTTCCAGAGACCGGATTTTTGCTTCCATGAATTTATACGCGGAAACAGCGCCGGACTTTAATTTTTGAATATCTTCTTCATTATATTCTAACACACCTTGGTCAAATAATAAAAGACAAATTTCAGTTCCCGACAATTTATACGAAAACACCAAATAGCGGTATATTTTTTTATTAAAAGTGCTATCAGCTTCCAAAAGTTCCAGAGTATAATTCAATAATTTCTGATATAATTCTTCCGAGCTGTAGTAAGTATCAACATCCAGTTTATTTAGGTCCACATAATTATTCGCAATAGCGTACTGTAAAAATTTGCTTAATGAAATCCTGTCGTTTTGATAAGAACGAAGGGTAACATCATCCTTATCAATTTTATCTATAAGAATAACATTATTGTCGACAAGGATATCATAGATATAATCAAGGTATTCCTCCATATCCCCGGCTTTGTTGTTTGTGGTTTCATTGTCCGGTGCAAGTAAAGTATTAAGCCTTGAAAAAATTTCATTTCTGGCATCTATAAATTTATTGTAAATCTGCTTTTCCAGTGATGTGGCGTTAGGAGCCGACAATCTTTCAATATCGATTATGTTATTGTCTATAAGGGCGAAATATACTTCATAAATGGGAGTTTTTATATTGCTGGCACTCTCCCCTTTTGTACCGTAAT